>JBBJOE010000234.1:0-5035 GCA_037721765.1 Thermomicrobiales bacterium | reverse complement strand
CGGGTTGGGCCTTGCGATCGCAAAGAAGCTGGCCACGGCCCACGGCGGCACGATCGATGTGATCAGCGAACCGGGGGTCGGTTCCACCTTCAAGCTGCTCCTGCCGGCGTGCCCGGACGCCATCACCCACGGCGCCCCAATGGTCGGACCAAGCACGGCTGGTGAGACGCCGTGGGACGTGCCGGTGCCGGGTACGAAAGACCGTGCCCCCACGGTGCTCCTCATCGACGATGATCGACCCGCCGCGGCGCTCGTGCGGCGGGTCGTCGAGGACGCGGGCCGGCGACTGGTCCATGTCACCGACGGCGCGGCGGTGCAGCGTACGGCCGAGGCGCTCCAGCCAGAACTGGTCCTGCTTGACACCGTCCTGGAGGGGGACGTCGATGGCTGGCAGGTGCTGGAGAGATTGCGCGGCGCGGAGACCACCCGCGACCTGCCGGTGGTGATCACCACGGCCGTCGAGGAACGGACGCGGGCGGCGAAGCTCGGTGCCACTGACTACCTCGTCAAACCCATCACGCCAACCGCGATGCTGGGCGTCCTGGACCGCTTTGCGCCGGCCCCACCGGCCGACGTCCTGGTGGTCGATGACGACCCCATCGCCCGGGAACTCGTCGGGCGGCTACTCGAACAGGCCAGGTATCGGGTGCGGGTGGCGGTGGACGGCAACGAGGCGATCCGGGAACTCGGCGTCCGGGCCCCGGACCTGCTGATCCTGGACTTGATGATGCCCGACACGGACGGGTTCGAGGTGTTGGGGTCGGTGCGGGAAACCGCGGCGACCCGCGACCTGCCCGTGATCGTGATGAGCGCCAAGGACCTGAGTACCGAGGAGGCCACCCTGCTGCGGCAGCGCACCCAAGCGGTACTGGCAAAGTCGGCATTCCGCACTGACCTCCTGCAGGATCTCGTGCGGACCGCATTGGCAGAGACGGGCCGGGCACCGCGCCCGGTCGCGGTCTCCGGCGGCGACCGTTAGGACTGTCCGGGCCGTCCCGGCCGTCCGGGCCGTCCGGGCCGTCCGAGCGGACGAATCGAGGAACGTGGGCCCGGAGACCGACGGTGGACGTGAGAAACGAGAGGGGACCGTCGCCCGCTGCCTCCTCTGGCAGCGGACGGCAGTCCCCTCTTCTGAGATCATGCCTTGGGGACCCTACCCACTCCGCTTCAGGCGGCCGGTCCGCTTGGCGAAGCGCTCGCCCGCTTCGAAGATCTTGATCCCGGCCGGGACCGAGACCAGGCCGATCAGGAGCAGCGGCCAGACGTTGTGCCACTGGCTGCCGAAGCTGGCGCCGTCCTCCAGCGCTGCCCGGATGCCGAGCAGCGCGTAGTAGGCCGGGGAGAACCGGGCCAAGGCCTGCATCCACCCCGGCAGGACTCCGACGTCGTAGTAGACGCCGGAGATCAGGAGGAGGAACGAGGCGAAGATGAAGGTCACCTGGGCTCCCTTCTCCGGCGAGAGTAGCGGCATCACCGACCCGACCATCCCGAACCCGACGAGCGAGACACTCGCGATCGCCAGGATCGCCAGCGCGGCTGGGTAGTTCGCGTCCCCCAGGCTGAGGTCGAAGAACAGCGAGATCGCCCCGAGGATCACGATCATCCGCAGGATGCCGTAGATCACCGCGTAGATGCTGGTCCCGATCAGGTGGGTCGCCCGGCTGACGGGCGACATGAACGTGTACTCGATCGTCCCCTCCCACCGTTCCCACATCACCGTCTCGGCCAGGATGTCGAACAGCATCGAGAGGTAGCTCCAGAGGAGCGCCCCGATCAGCAAGAAGGTGGTCAGGCGGGCCACCTCCTCCGGGTCGTTCGAGCCGGCCCCCGCGCCGAGGCCGATGTAGCCGATGCTGAGCGTGTTGGCCGTGGTGTAGGCCAGCCAGACCAGTTCCCACCAGATATACCGTTTGGTCAGGAAGTAATTCCGCTGGACGAAGCCCCAGACGGCGATCAACTCCATGATCCAGAGGGGACGCTTCCCCCCCATCGCGATCGGTGTCTGCATCATCTCACCCCCGCGTGCTCGGCTTCCGCCGTGGCCCCGCTCGTCACCACCTCGTGCGCCCCGTCGCCGTGGCCGTTGGCGGAGCCGGCCCGCCCGGCGCCGCCCGACTCGAGCATGTCGTCCCCGGCACCGTCCGCCCGCTTGGCGGCGGCGGCCCGCTCCCGCTCCTTGCGGCCCTCCTCGTCCTCGGCCTCCTCGAACGACTTGCCGGTGGCGGCCATGAAGACCTGCTCCAGCGTCGGCAGCTCGCCGTCGGTCTGGTAGCGGCGCTTCAGGGCCTCCGGCCGGTCCATCTCGATGATCTGGCCGTCGAGCATGATCCCGACCCGGTCGCAGAGGTCCTCGGCCTCGGCCATGTCGTGGGTGCAGAGCAGCACCGACGAGTCATGGGAGCCGTGGATCTGGCGGATGAAGGCCTGGACCTCCTTTTTGCCGCGCGGGTCGAGGCCGGTGGTCGGCTCGTCGAGCAGCATCAACATGGGGCTCGTCAACAGCGCCCGGGCCAGGGCGATCTTCTGCTGCATCCCCCGGGAGAGGTTCTCCATCGGCTCCCCGGCGCGGGCGAGATCGAACCCGATGTTGGTCAGGATCTCCTTGATCCGGGGTCTGGCCTCGCCACCGGTCATGCCGTAGAGCTTGGAGCCGTAGAGCAGGTTCTCCATCGCCGACATCTTCTTGAAGAAGCTGGCCTCGACGCTGACCCGGTTCATGGTCCGCTGGACCGCCTTCTGGTGCTTCAGGGCGTCCAGGCCGAAGACCTCAATGCTGCCCGCGTCGGGCAGGATCAGGGTCGAGATGACCCGGACCAGCGTGCTCTTGCCGCTGCCGTTCGGCCCCAAGATGCCGACGATCTCGCCGCGGCCGACCGTCAGGGAGACCCCGTCGAGGGCCTTGGCCAGGCCCGTGCCGTCCTTGCGCTCGGCCTTGCTCTTCTTGAACGCCTTGACGACGCCGTGGATCTCTAGCGCGTGTGATGACGTTGCCATCGATCTTCCCTCTCTCCCACCTGCTCGCACCGATGATCGTTCGCCCACCTGGACGGCCATTTCCCCTCCCCTCCCCGGCGGACCCCGGCCGCTCCGGCCCGCCGCCTCGGCATGGCCATCGCCTCATCCGCGGTGTCCCCACCCATTGGGCCAATCGAATGCGACATGGTGGTTCCCTCCCCGAGCCCGCCGCTCGCGGGCACATAAAAACCCCCCGGTGGATATCGATCCCGGGGGGTGCGCCGCTGCCTTGGGTTGGTCGCGGGGTGGCTAGTCTCGCCATCTCTCACGCGCCGGCCATGGCAACGGGGCACACGTCTCCCCCAGGGGCACCATCGTGGGCGCCACGCTGAAGAACACGAAACCTGTCGTCGCCATCATCGACTCCTTGCTACCCATCGCCACGGGATGATCGCGGCGGACCCCGGCTCACACCGGCATCCCTACCCTATCCCACGATCCAGGCCCTGTCAACCGCGCTTTCCCGCTCGTCGCGGGCTGGCCAGGGCCGGACGACCGGGTGCCCGGCGCCGCGCCGGACTCGGGCCAGAGTCCGCCCCGTCGTCCGATCCGCCGTCCCCATCGGCCCGACCGGTGATGTCCTCGTCCACCTCCGTCTCCAAGACGGGCTCAGGCTCAGACTCACCCGGCAGGGGCAGGGCCCAGGAGGTGATCGGTTTGATGACCCAGGGCATCATGAAGGTCTCGGTCGAGCGGATGCCGTCGATCGGGGCGAGCCGCTTGGTCAGGAACTCGACCAGATCACCTTGGGAGGGGACGACGATCTGGAGCATCACGTCGAAGTTGCCGGTCAGGAAGACGGCGTAGGTGACCTCGGGCATCTCCCGCAGCGCGGCGGCGATCGCGTCCAACTGGCGAAGTTCGATCTTCAACCCGACCATCGCTTGGAACTCGTAGCCCAGCATGGTCGGGTCGACGATCACGGCGAAGTCGATCAGCCCCTCCGCCTGGAGCCGGTCGAGCCGGCGGCGGACCGTCGATTCGGGGATAGCTGCCAACCGGCTCAGTTCCGCGTAGGAACTCCGGGCATCCCGCTGCAGGAGCCGGATGATCGTCCGGTCGATCCGCGTCAGTGGCCGTGCCATGGTCGTCTGTCCTCCCTGTGCGCTGCCCGGCGCTGCCTGGCCTCCGGTGGCGGCATCGCTCGGCGTCGCTTGGTCCCCCGGCGGGTCTCCAGGACCCGTCGCCGTCGTCGACGGTGATGGTTCGACCGGCACTTACCGAGGTCTTGGCCCCGGTCGTCGTCCCGGTCGTCGTCCCGGTCTTCGTCCTGGAACCGGGTCCCACATCGAGAACCGGTTCACGCCCGTGACGTCTCGAAGGGCGCATGTGGCGATCCACCGTGCGCGGCACCGCCGACACGGTGGGGCTGACCCCTCCGACCCGGGGCGCCAGTACACCGTGTTGTCCCCTCAGCATGACCCGCGCCGACCCGGTCTCGTCCGCCCGTGACGATGCCGGGGGCCGGATCGACGGTCCTGGTCGTCACGGTTCCCGGCGGTGTGGCCGGGTGTCCGGCGGCATGGCCAGATGCCCCGCGTGATGGTACGATCCAAGAAGATGTGAAGGCGGCCCGGGCCGCGGTCACTCAAACACGTGGTCCGGGCAACCGGGGGGCAGCGATCAGGCACCATTCCCGCGCTCGGGGCCTTCGATCCGAGGGAGATCCGCTCCCGCGCGGGGTCGCGACGCGGGGATCAACACGGGGAATGGGTAGGCATCCGGTGCTGGCCGGCATGCCAGGTAGGGGGACCGATGAGACGGGTACGGAACGTGTTGCCATGGGCCGCCGTGGTGGCCCTCGTGTTCGGCATGCTCGGTGAGACCGGGGTGGCCGGGCCGGGCCTGACCGGCCGGGCTGCCGCCGGGTCGATCCGCTCGGTCGATGCCTGGATCACGGTCGGCAGCGATAGCCCGGCCCTGGGCTGCGTGGTCGACGTGGCGGTCGAGGTCCGCGAGGGAGGTCTGGCCGTCGCCGGGGCCGAGGTCGCGGCCAGCCTGATCGTCGATGGCGCCCTCT
>JBBJOE010000233.1:0-5043 GCA_037721765.1 Thermomicrobiales bacterium | reverse complement strand
ACCCTGGCCACGAGACCGCGTCATAGGTATGCCCGGGCCGCGCGGTTAAGCATCCCGATTAATCTGTTCTACGGATGCCACCTGGCCGGGACGGCCCTATCGTGGTACGTGAGATCGCCGGGGGATGGACCCAGGCGACGGACCCCCAAACGGATCAGGAGCGCATCCCCTTGGACACCTCGACCATGATGAGCATGACCCGCCTGACGCCGCGCCACCCCGATGCCGTGCCGGCCCTCGACGCCCCGGCGTTCCGGCGCCCGATCAGCAGGCGGACGTTCTTGGCCGGCGCCGGGGCGACCGCCCTCTCGCTCGCCATCCTGAAGACCGCCTCGGCCCAGGACGGCGAGGACATCACCGCCCAGATGGCCATCCCGTTCCGGACCACCACCGACCTCAACCTCCGCGAGGCGCCCTCCACCACCGCCCGGGTGCTGAAGGTGATGCCGAGCGGGGCGTACGTCACCGGCGGCGAGACGATCCAGGCCGGGTTCCGCCGCGTCTCCTACCAGGGGACTCTCGGCTGGGCCTTCGACGAGTACCTCTCCGAGACCAACGGCGGCAGCTTCGACCCCGGGCCGGTGGTCGGTGTCCGGCTGACGACCGCCCGCGTCAACTTCCGCACCGGACCGACCCAACTCCACGAGGTGATCGTGGTCCTGGACGAGGCCACCCGGCTCGAAGTTTCGGCAGTGACCGACGGCGGCTACCGGTTCGCCTGGCTGCCCTCGGAGCGATTCCCGGACCAGCGCCAGGCTGGCTGGGTGGCAGACGCCTACCTGAAGGCGGAGACGACCACGCCCCCTCCCCCGCCGCCGGCGGGCTCGCCGGTCAGGGTGTTGGCCTCGCTGAACCTGCGGAGCGGGCCGAGCACCTCCGCCAGCGTCCTGCTGGTGATGCCGGAGGGCGCCACCGCGACCTGGTCCGGTTCCTCCCAGGCCGGGTTCCTCCAGGTCACCTATGGCTCGACGACGGGCTGGGCCTTCGCGGAGTATCTCCAGGTGGCCAGTGGCCCCGTCCAGGGCGACGGCCGGACCACCGCCGCGCTGAACCAGCGGGAGCAGCCGAACCTCTCGGCCCGCGTCCTGATGGTCATGCCGGAGGGCGCCGAGATCCGCCTCGGGGATCAGTTCAGCAACGGCTTCCGGAGCGTCACCTACCAGGGCACCTCCGGCTGGGCGTCCACCGAGTACATCCGGGTCGCCTGAACCCGACACGGGGCCGATCTCACGATCTCATCCCGAACGGCCCCGCGTGGCACCCGGAACCCATCCGGCTCGCCCCCGGCCATCTCGTCGTCCCCATCTGCCGTCGAGGGTCGCCCTGAATCGGAACGAACGTACCCTGGGATGGGCGCAGCAAGCAGCGCCCCTACAGAATATTCCGACATCTCCATACCGTTTCTAACCGGCAACGAAAACTCATACTGTCAGCGATCGCTTCTTGAACGCCTACCGTCCCAACGGCTTTCGACTCCACTCCCGTATACTCGCCTTCATGTTGAAGGACCTCACCCGGGCCGACTGGCTCGCGGCGCTGTCGCTGTCGCCGGATCGCATCCCGGCCGCCCTGGTCCTGCGCGGGACCCGCAACCTGAAGCGCCACTACGCGGGACATGTCGCCCTGCTCTCCGACGTGATCGAAGTCGGATCGCCGAACGCGCTGTTCGAGGACGTCAGCGTCGGCCGCCTGGGGGGCGTCGACGTCGCCTACGCCTCGGTCTACGGCGGCCCGATGGCCTCCGAGATCACCCACGTCTTCGGCGTCCTCGGCACCCCGCTCGTGGTCCAGACCGGCGTCTGCGGTGCCCTCGCCGACGGCATCGGCGCGGGCGACCTGGTGATCGCCACCGCGGCCGGCTGCGGCGACGGCGCCTCGGCCTGCTACCTGCCTGGCGTGGGCCGGATCGACGCCACCGCAGATTTGGTCGCCAACATCCGGGAGACCACGGTGTTGCCCGAGCCGATCCGAGCCCACGCCGGGCCGGTGTGGTCCACCGCCGCCCTGCTGGCCGAGGGCATGGACGACCTGGAACGCTGGCACGGGGACGGCTACCTCGCCGTGGACATGGAGACCGCGGCCACATTCGCCGTCGCCGAGACCTTCGGCATGCGCCGGGTCGCCCTGCTCTCGGTCTACGATAACCCCCGCGCCGGCGAGCACCTCCTCCTCACCGAGACCCACAAGGACGAAGCCCGGGCGTTGGGTGAGGCGGCGATGCGAGATGCGCTGTTGGCCCTGCTGGCGGCGGAGCGGCCGGCAGGCGTGGTCGTCGGGTAGCGCCACGCTTGGTCAGGATGGTCCGCCTGGTCCGCAAACCGCCGGGCCGAGGATGACCGCCGCGGCGACCGTCGGGCGCGGCAAGCGCATCGGTCCCAATCACAGCGGACCAACGAACCTTGGTCGGTGCTGCCACGGGCGGGCCATGTGGTGGAATCGGGCGCATCGGTTGCATCGACCGCTTGACTTATCCCTCGCCCGGACGAGAATTGATCATCGGGCAAGGTTCTCGCGACTGCGCGGCGGCGGAACGACATCATCGGTGACTCGTTCGATGGCGGAAACGCATCTCGTTGGAACGGATGGCAGCAAGCGGCGCCCTGACGAGGTCGGATGCCAACCTGGGCCGCCGGGCCGCCAGATCGCCGGGGCTCAGCCGAGCCGGAACAGCGCGGCCGACCGTGCGGGCACCTCGATCACGCGCCCATCCCCGCTCCCGGTGAACGCCGGCACCGTCCCCGGGCCGCCGTACCGCCCATCGGTGGTCGAGAGGACACGTTCCCAAGCCCCCTCCGGCAAGCGGGCCAGCAGCGGGGCGTCCGCGACCCGGATCGTCAGGGCGGCGCCGAAGTTGGCGATCATGAGGCGATGGGCGTCGCCGTGGCGGCGGACCAACGCGACCGCGCGGGCGCCGACCGGCCCGGCCTGGCTCGTGGTCCGGTCGCTGATTGCCAGGACCGGGTCGTCGCGGCGCAGGGTGAGCAGGTCTTGATACAGACGGTAGATTCCGGCGTTGGTCTCGCGCTCGGCCAGGTCCAGCTTCGAGGCGTGGAAGGTCGACTCGGCCTGGGGGTCGGGGATCGAGTCGCGCAGGTCGGCGTCGGCGAAGGCGGCGAAGCCCTTGAACTCGGCCCGGCGGCCCTCGGTCACCAGGCCGCCCAGGTCACCGGAGTGGTCGGTGAAGTACAGGAACGGCGTGCTGGCCGCGAACTCCTGTCCCATGAACAGCAGCGGCGTCTCCGGCGCCAGCAGCAGCAGGGCCGAGGCGGCGGCGTAGCGGTCCAGCGGTACGTCGTGGTGGAGGCGGTCGCCGAACGGGCGGTTGCCGACCTGGTCGTGGTTCTGGATGCAGAAGACGAAGGCGCTGGCCGGCTCGTCGGTGACCCGCGTGCCCCGGGCGTGGCCCAGGTTGGCCGACATCTCGCCCTGATAGCCGAACCCCGCGTCGAGGGTGTGAGCGATGGCCTTGGTCGAGCCCTCATAGTCCTGATAGTACCCCTCCCGGCCGCCGGTGAGCAGGACGCGGACCTCATGGTGGAAGTCGTCGGCCCAGACGCCGTCGAGCCCCTCGCCACCCTTGGCGACCGGCCGGATGCGGGAGACGTCGTTGCGGGCGTCCTCGGCGTAGACCACGATCCCCCGGGGGGCGGCCAGATCCCGGGCCCGGGCCGTCAGTTCGGCGACCAGGTGGACCGGGCTGTCGTCGATGATGGCGTCGGTGGCGTCGAGGCGGAAGCCGTCGAAATGGTATTCGGCGACCCAGGCCAGGGCGTTCGAGATCGCGAACTCGCGGACCCGTCCGTGCCCGGCGCCGTCGTAGTTGATCCCCTCGCCCCAGGGGGACATGTGGCGGTCGGTGAAGTAGTCCTCGCCGAACGCCCGCAGGTAGTTCCCCTCCGGTCCGAAGTGGTTGTAGACCACGTCGAGGATCACCCCCAGGCCCAGGCCGTGGGCCGTGTCGACCAGGCGGCGCAGGTCGTCCGGGCGGCCGTAGGCGTGGTTGGGGGCGAAGAGGTCGACGCCGTCGTAGCCCCAGTTCCAGCGCCCGGAGCATTGGGCCACCGGCATCAACTCGACAACGGTCACCCCGAGGCGCTTCAACTCCGGCAACTGCCCGGCCAGGGCGGCGAAGGTGCCCTCCGGGGTCATCGTGCCGACGTGGACCTCATAGATCACCTGGCCGTCCGCCGGGAGGCCGGGCCAGCCCGCATCGGTCCAGGCGAAGGTCGCCGGGTCGATGACCTCCGAGGCGCCGTGGACCCCGTCCGGTTGGGACCGGCTGTAGGGGTCGGGATACCCGTCACCTGCCCCGGACCCCTCCGCGCCGACGACGAAGCGATAGCGCGCCCCGGCCCCGATCCCCGGCACCGTCACCTCCCACGTCCCGGTCCCATCCGCGCCCGGGGTCATCGGATGGGTGGCCGGGGCATCGCCCTCGATCCGGACCCGGACCCCGTCGGCCCCCGGCGCCCAGACGCCGAAGCGGACCCCGCCCGGGACGACATTGGCCCCCAGGGGCGGCGCCCAGCCCGCGCCGCTCGCCGTGGTCGCCGCGCCGCTCGCCGTGGTCGGGTCGGTCTCGCCCTGGGTCGTGGGGGTCGTCGTGGTCATCGGGTCTCCTCGGTCTCTCTGTCCGATCGGTCTCGGGACGCCGGCTGGGCCGGCCGATCGCCAGGTGGTCTCGAGCACGGTTGCGTCGGTGGGAGGGCATACCGGCACCGGTGATCGCCGGCGCCTTCCCACCCATTCACCCGCTCATGGGCGGTCGGTGGTCCCGCCCGAACCAATCCCCCACCGGTCATCAGTTGGTCGCCTGGCGCTCCAGGACCGCAATCGGGAATGTCGAGAGGGCGTCGGCCAGGCGAATCGTCGCCCGGCCGGCGTCCGTGCTGACCGCCACGTCGGTGTCTGTGAGAAGGTCACAGTAGCTGACCCCGGCCGCGTCGCGGGGGAGTTCGACCGTCGTCTCACCCCAGGCCGCCTCGCCCAGCGGCGCCACCGTCGCCCCGCCGGTGAGGCCGTGATTCAACCGGGGGACGATCA
>JBBJOE010000232.1:0-5081 GCA_037721765.1 Thermomicrobiales bacterium | reverse complement strand
TCGACCTCACCGCACTGGTCCGCCCGGCCGTCCACGCCATCTCCAGCTATGTCCCGGCCAAGGTCGAGCCCGGCGCGGAGCGCGTCATCAAGCTGGACATGAACGAGTCGCCCTATGGCCCGTCCCCCCGTACCCGGGCCGCGCTGGCCGACTTCGTCGCCACCCAGCGCTACCCGTCCTTCGACGCCATCGAGCTGCGAGAGCACGTCGCCCCCTACCTCGGCGTCCCGGTCGAGCAGGTCAGCGCCGGTGCCGGCTTGGACGACGTCCTCAACAACCTGATGACCCTGCTGATCGACCCCGGCGACGAGGTCGTCATCTCGGAACCTACCTTCGGCGTCTATCGCGCCCTGGCCTCGCTCCGGGGCGGCGTCACGGTCGATGTGCCCCTCATCCCCGCCCCGGACTTCGCCCTCCGCCCCGAGGCGATCCTGGCCGCGATCGGCCCCCGCACCAAACTGGTCGTCATCTGCGACCCCAATAACCCCACCGGCAACCCCTTCGATCCCGTCGCCGTCGAACGCGTCGTCGCCGGTGCCCCCTGCCTGGTCGCCATCGACGAGGCCTACGCCGAGTTCGCCGGCACCTCGGCGATCGGCCTGATGACCCGCCACGACAACGTCTGTGTCCTGCGCACCATGAGCAAGTTCGCCGGCCTGGCCGGGATGCGCGTCGGCTACGGCGCCTTCCCGGCCGCCCTGATGCCCCTCCTCTGGCGCGTCACCCCCGCCTTCTGCAACCTCTCCGCCGCATCCCAGGCCGCCGCCGTCGCCTCCCTGGCCGACCTCGACTACCTCCGCCGCGAGGTCGTCGGCCGCCTCGTCGCCGACCGCGACGCCCTCGCCGCCGACCTGCGGTCCATCCCCGGCGTCGAGCCCTTCGCCTCTGTCACCAACTTCATCCTCGCCCGCCTCCCCGTCGACGACGCCGGGCCGGTCGTCGCCCGCCTCGCCGCCCGCGGTGTCCACGTCCGCTACTTCGGCAACCCCGCCCTCGGCATCCGCGACTGCCTGCGGGTCAGCGTCGGCACCCCGGCCGAGCACGCCGTCTTCCTCGACGAACTGCGATCCGCCCTGGCCGCGAAGGACCTCGCCGCGTGAGCACCCTCCCCACCACCGAGCGCCGTGGCCGCATCGAGCGCCAGACCGGTGAGACGACGATCGCCCTCGCCCTCGCCCTCGATGGCGGCCAGCCGGGCACCATCACCACCGGCGTCCCCTTCCTCGACCACATGCTCGACGCCATGGCCCGCCACGGCCACCTCGGCCTCGACGTCCGCGCCTCCGGCGACGCCGTGATGGACCCCCACCACACCGTCGAGGACGTCGGCATCTGCCTTGGCCTGGCTCTCAAGCAGGCCCTCGGCGACCGTGCCGGCATCGCCCGCTACGGCCACGCCTACGCCCCCCTCGACGAGGCTCTGGCCCGCGTCGTGATTGACTGCTCGGGCCGCCCCTACACCCATTTCGAGGGAGCCATGCCCGAACCGCTGATCGGCGCCGATTTCGCCGCCAGCCTGGTCGAGGAGTTCTGGCGCGCCGTCGCGACCAACGCCGGCCTGACCATCCACGTCGACCTGCTCCGGGCCCGCAACGCCCACCACGCCGCCGAGGCCATCTTCAAGGCCGCGGCACTCGCCTTGCGCGCCGCGGTCGCACCGGCAGGCGACCCGAACCGGATGCCCTCGACGAAAGGGATGCTCGCATGATCGCCATCGTGGATTACGGCGCCGGCAACCTCCGCTCGATCCGTCGCGCCCTGGAAAAGCAGGATGTCGATGTCCTTGTCACGTCCGACCCAGACCTCGTCCGTTCCGTCGACGCCGTCGTCCTCCCCGGCGTCGGCAATGCCGGCCACGCCATGGCGACCCTGGATCGTCTCGGCCTGGTCGACCCCCTGCGCGAGGTGGCCCGGCGCGGCTCCCCCTTCGTCGGCATCTGCCTCGGCATGCAACTCCTCTTCGGCCATCAGGGGGAGGGCGACGGCCAGGGACTCTGCCTCCTGCCCGGCCGCGTCCGCCGCCTCGCCGGCCCGGTGAAGGTCCCCCACATGGGCTGGAACCGTTCCCGCGTCCTCCGCGACGGCCCGTTCGGCGCCGCCGGTGACGAACGGGACTACTACTTCGTCCACTCCTACGTCGTCGAGCCCGAGGATCCGGCCGACATCATCGCCAAGACCACCTACGGCGAGACGTTCCCGGCCATCGTCGGCCGCGACAATGTCGTCGGTTTTCAGTTCCACCCCGAGAAGAGCGGCGCCGCCGGCCTCGCCCTCCTCGCCACCGTCGCCGAACGGGGCCAGGGGATGGGTCTCTACGGGATGGACCTTTCCGCCCTCAAGACCATCGTCGGCGCCTCCGGCGGTGGCGGCTTGGGGACTCTGTGATCGTCTATCCCGCCATTGACATCCGCGGCGGCCGCTGCGTCCGCCTGGTCGAGGGCGACTTCGCCCGCGAGACCGTCTTCCTCGACGACCCGGCCGCCGCCGCCCGCCGCTGGCACGCGGCTGGCGCGACCTGGCTCCACGTCGTCGACCTCGACGCCGCCCGCTCCGGCGCCCCGGTCAACGTCGAGACCGTCCGCCGCATCCGCGCCGCCGTCCCGATCCCGATCCAGTACGGCGGCGGACTCCGCACCCTCGCCGATGTCGAGACGATGGTCGCCGCCGGCATCGACCGCGCCGTCCTCGGCTCCGCCGCCGTCCACGACGACCACCTCGTCTCTGCCGCCGTGGGCCGCTTCGGCGACCGCGTCGCCGTCGGACTCGACGCCCGCGACGGCCTGCTCGCCGCCGATGGCTGGCTCGCCCAGACCCGCGTCCCCGCCCTCGACCGCGCCATCGAAGTCGTCACCCTCGGCATTCGGCACCTGATCGTCACCGACATCCGCCGCGACGGCACCGGCCAGGGCCCCAACGTCGATGCCCTGGCTGAGATGGTTGCCGCTACGGTCGGCCCGTTGTCAAACGGCTCCCCGACGTCATCCGCCGGGATCATCGCCTCCGGCGGCGTGGGCTCCCTGGCCCACCTGGAAGCCGTCGCCGCGACCGGCGCCGCCGGCGTCATCGTCGGCACCGCCCTCTACGATGGTCGGGTGGACTTGGCCGAAGCCCTGGCCCTCGCCCTGTCCCCCGCCCACGACCGTTCCACCGGAGTGACCCCATGACCGTATCGGCCACCGCCCCGCCCATCGCCGGTGGGCTCTCCCGCCGCGTCATCCCCTGCCTCGACGTCACCGCGGGCCGGGTGGTGAAGGGCGTCTCCTTCGTTGATCTCCGCGACGCCGGCGACCCGGTCGAGATGGCGATGACCTACGACGCCGAGGGCGCCGACGAGTTGATCTTCCTCGACATCACCGCCTCCTCCGACAGCCGCGAGACGATGGTCGATGTCGTCCGCCGCACCGCCGACCAGATGTTCATCCCCCTCACCGTCGGCGGCGGCGTGCGCACCGTCGAGGACATCCGCGTCCTGCTCGGCAACGGCGCCGACAAGGTCTCCGTCCACACCGCCGCCCTGGCCGAGCCCGCCCTGATTTCCGATGGCGCCGCCATCTTCGGTAGCCAGTGCATGGTCGTCGCGATCGACGCCCGCCGACGCCCGGACGGCGACGGCTGGGATGTCCTCAGCCACGGCGGCCGCACCCCCACCGGCCGCGACGCCGCTGGCTGGGCCTACGAGGCCGTCGAGCGCGGCGCCGGCGAGATCCTGCTGACCAGCATGGACCGCGACGGTACCGGCGCTGGCTACGATCTAGATCTCCTCGCCGCCGTTGCCGCCCGGGTGAACGTCCCCGTCATCGCCTCCGGCGGCGCCGGGACCTTGGAGCACCTGGCCGAGGCCCTCGCCCCGGGTCACGCCGACGCCGTCCTCGCCGCCACCATCTTCCACTTCGGCCAGTTCCGCATCGCCGCCGCCAAGGACTATCTCGCCGGCCGGGGCATCCCCGTCCGCCGCTGACCACGAGTCCCGAGTTGCCCGGGGGGAACGACATCACCATGGACGCCGCCGAGATCGTGCCCCCCACCACGTCCCCCCCGATCACCTTCGACGCCGCCGGCCTCGTCCCGGCCGTGATCCAGGACGCCGCCTCCGATGCCGTCCTGATGGTCGGGTTCATGGACTCGGCGGCCCTCGCCGCCACTCGTGCCACCGGCCGGGTCCACTTCTGGTCGCGGAGCCGTCAGACCCTCTGGCGAAAGGGCGCTACGTCCGGCCACGAGCAGATCGTCGAGGACATCGCCGTCAATTGCGACCGGAACAGCCTGCTGATCCGCGTCACCCAGGTCGGCGCCGTCTGCCACGACGGCTACGCCTCTTGCTACTACCGCCGCCTCTCGCCGGACGACCGCCTCGAGATCACCCACGAACGCGTCTTCGACCCCGCCGACGTCTACGGCGCCGATCCCGACGCGGACCTCGTCACCCTGACCCGCGACCTCCTCGCCACCTACACCTTGCTCCGCGACCACGACCTCGCGGCCGTCTCCTCCACCTCGACCCTACTGCGGGCACCGGACGACCGTGTCACCCCCCGCCTCGCCGACGAACTACGCGAGTTAGCTGGTGCCGTCGATGGCACTCACTCCCACGGGGACAACCTTGCCACCGACGTCGCCCTGGAAGCCTCCCAGGCTCTCTACTGGTGTGTCCTCGTCGCCCTCCGGGCCGGGCTTTCCTGGGACGACATCCGCCCCGACCGTGCCCTCGCCACCGGCGTCGACGCGATGCCGCCCGCCTCCATCGCGTCCCTGTTGCGAGCGGATGCGGACGTTTGGGCTAGCCATGGCGGGCCCCGGGAGATGCTTTCGGCCCGGTGCCATGGGACAATGGCCCTCGTCGCCCAGGCGTGCCGGACCCACGGTGTCCCGGTGGGTCGTGTCGTCGCTGAGGACCTGCGTCAGCTCCGCGCGCGGCCGTATCTCGCTGCCTTGCTGACTCCCTGACGCGATCGTCACCACCGCGGTCCGGACATCGGTCCGACCGCCGCCGGGATGACCCGGTCCAGTCCAGTCTCGGTCTTGATGTCACCCGAAACGCGATCCGGAGGAAAACGATACGGTGGCGATCATGGGCGACCTGG
>JBBJOE010000231.1:0-5084 GCA_037721765.1 Thermomicrobiales bacterium | reverse complement strand
CCTAGCCGTGGGACCAGCGTCTCGCTCGGCCCGCATGTCCGAACGCACCTCGGCGAGGGCCCGTTCAGCTTCCCGCCCTAACTCCTCGGCCGGCACACCGGCGAACGCGGCTCGCATCTCATCGATCACCCCGAAACGCGCGGCTCGCTCTCGTTCGAGCTGGTCGAGGCGGTCGAGTCGACGGACATCCTCGGCCGAGACAATACCGGCCACAGGTACCCCGCTCTTCTCCACGACGACGCGCACCTCATTCCTCGCGACGCGATTGATCACACGCGCAAACTCGCGCCTGGCGTCCGTGGCCGTGATGGTCTCGCGAGATGGCCACCGATCGATCATATTTGCCCCTCGATCGCGCGTCATCCAATGTTGATCATCATTGTGCAATCGCTTCTGCCAATGTGGCCGTGCCAATGTGGCCGGGCGATCATTACGTCCGGAGCGTCCCTGACAAGTGGTGTCCGGCTCCTGGAACGACTTCATGCTCGGCGAGGGAGATCGCGTGTGGTCATCGGCGTGACATGCTCCCAATCAACGAGGCATGCCTCTACCGACACGCTGGCGCACCGGATGGAATAGGACCTGATCCGGTGCGACGCATGAGGTCTCACTGTCGTATGACTGGACGGCATTCCCCGGGATCCTCTCCGCGTCCTCGCTGGCGGGTGACGAGCCCGGAGTGGGCTTTTGCCTCCTGGAAGCATTCACTTCCGAGGTTCCGACCCGCGCGGCGTGCTATCCTGCCGGTTCCCGGCGCCCGCGTGCGCCGCCGGCGGCTCGAGGGGGGGCAGACGTGGCGCGAACGACCATCGAACGCGTGTCCGGGTCGACGTTGGACCGGACGATTCTCGACTATCTGAAGCGCGACGGTCTCCTGACCGAGGGGCACTTCGCCTACCGCTCGGGCCGGCACAGCGCCTTGCACCTCGACCGCGACCGGCTCTTGGCCGACCCCGGCGCGGCGAGCCGGATGGGCTACGCCCTGGCCAAGCGGTTCTTCAATGATCACCTCCACACCATCGCCTCACCGTCTATCTGGGGCGCCGGACTCGCCCAGTGGGTGGCGTATTTCCTCGACCCGAAGGCCAAGGTGGTCTACGCCACCCCGCACGACGGGCAGCCAACGATCGCCCCGCGGCTCGAATCCCTGATCGCGGGCCAACGGGTGCTGCTGATCGACAACCTGATCATGAGCGGGGCGACGATGGGCCGGTTCGACGAACTCATCACCGGGCTCGGCGGTGAGGTGATCGGGATCGGCGCCCTCTGGAACGCGACCGAGCCGACCATCGGTGCCGAACCCGTCTTCGGCCTCCTCAACGAACTCTACGAGGCCTTTCCCGCCGCCTCGTGCCCCCTCTGTGCCGCAGGGTCCGGCGAGCCGGTGGAGATCCCGTACTGACCTCGTCCGGACGCGGGCACGGCCCCGGACGATGGGGCGGGGACGCTGGCGGCGCGATGGTCCCGGGCGGCACCACCGCTGTCATCGCCCCGGCGGCCGACCCATCCGTCTCACCACATGCCCGGAGGGGCGCCCGCCCGATGCCGGACACCGTGATGATCGAATCCGAGTGGACCGCGTGACTCGATGAGCTTTCCCTCCCGACGCCGACCGGCAGATCGTGGCACCAGGCGACCGACTGACCGTCCAGGATGGACCGGCCGCGCGCCCGGACGGGATGACGCGGGCGCACCGGGCGCCGACGACGGCACAGGATCCCCCGGTGGCCCGACCTCGGGCACGATCACGGCGATCCGGAGCCAGGCCCGCGATCCAGAACGGGTCAGCATCTTCCTCGATGGCACGTTTGCCTTCGGCCTCGGCCGCCAGATCGCCCTTGATCAGGCGCTGCGGATCGGCGACGACCTTTCCACCGAGCGCGTCGCCGCCCTCCGCGCCACCGACGACATCGGCAAGGCCACCAACGCCGCCCTGGGCCTGCTGGCCCGGCGGCCCCGCTCGATCAAGGAAGTGCGGGACCGGCTCGGCCAAAAGGGGTTCGCCGCGGAGGCGATCGACGCGGCCGTCGCCCGCCTGGAAGGCTGGAACTACGTCGGGGACGACGACTTCGCCCGCTACTGGGTCGAGAATCGGGTCGCCCACAAGCCCCGGGGGGAGCGGCTCATCGCCCAGGAACTGCGCCAGAAGGGCGTCGAGCGGGAGACGGCCCGGGCGGCGATCGAGGCTGCCGAGATCGACGAACTCGGTGCCGCCCAGGAGCTCGGCCGCCAGAAAATGCGCTCGTACCGGGGCCTGGAGCGAGCGGTGGCCCACCGCCGCCTGGGCGGTTTCCTGGCCCGCCGGGGCTTCGGATTCGACGTGGTCGGCCCGGTCCTCGACGAATTGCTCGCGGGCTGGGGCGAAGTTGACGAGGTGGATGACAGGGACACGGATTTCGCCGGCGACGACGGAGATGACGCCTGATCGGGACCCGGGAATGGCGCACCCTCGCATCCGACCGTAGGAGTGGTGGCCCCGCCACCATCGGGTGCCAGCGTGCGGACACCGCATCCGATAGCATCACGGGGCGGGAAAGACCGGCGTCGAGGGACCACCCCGGTCGGGCCATCGGAAACGGGACGGGAAGGGCACGACGATGAACGAGAAGATCGACGTGCGCGAGAAATGCTCCCTGTCCTCGGAGCATTCGACCCCTGGGATCGTCGGTGAGACGAATGGCCAATACGTGAAGGTCGCCAAGGTCCTGGGCGAGTTGCCCCGGCGCGACCATGCCGGTGAAGATGGACGCTTCTGGTGGTCTAGTGGCACCTGACCATAGAGCCGCGCGATTCCGGCGGTACGGTCTCCGAGGTGGTCCTGGGGCCGGGCGAGATCGTCATCGTCCTGAAGGGTGTCTGGCACAGGCCGAGCGCTGCCGAGGAGGTTCGCAACGTCCTGATCGAGCCGAAGGCGACGGCCCAGACCGGCTCCATCCAGAGCAAGATGTCCGTCGCCATGGAGGACCAGATTCGCATCTGACCGCTCGTCACCCGGTCCGTCCCCGGATCACCGGTCACGGTCATCCCGCCATGGGCGAGCGGTCCAGACCCGATGGCACCTCGACGTCGGTCCGCTCACCGCGGGGGTCGCCCGAGGGAGCCGATGGCCGAACGCCGAGCACGACGCACGACGCACGACGAGCCAACCACCCCCGCCTGGTCAACCTCACCCGCGCCACGCCTCGTGATACCCTACGAACGTACGCGGCATTCGAGAGGCCGTGCCGGTGTGCTCGGTGATTCCGGCGTGGTACACTGCAGGAGGCCGTGGGAAACCGGTCATCCCTCGACATTCCCTCCCACAATCCCGATTTCTGCCGCGCGCACGGACCGCACCTCCGCCGGTCCGGTCGCTTTCGTGTTGGTGGTGAACGGGGGGCAGATGACCCCGACCGGGTGATCCGGACCGCGGCCGGCGAGGCCGTGGCTGGTGGGATGCGTGGCCCGACGAAGACGGAGGATTCCCGATGGCCGAGTTCCGCTGGTTCGGACACAACTGCTTTCGGATCCGGGCCCGCGAGGCCACGATCCTGACCGACCCGGTCGGTCGCAAGACCGGCTACTCGATGTCCCGCCAGACGGCGGACCTGGTCACCATCTCCCACGATCACCCCGGCCACGCCAACCTGGCCGCCGTCAAGCCCGAGTACCAGAGCATCACCGGCCCCGGCGAGTACGAGATGCACGATGTCTTCGTCACCGGCATCCGCACCTACCACGATGAGGTCAAGGGCGCCGAGCGCGGCTACAACACCATCTACCTGATCGAGGTCGAGGGCCTGGTGGTCTGTCACCTGGGCGACCTGGGCCACACCCTCTCCGAGGAGCAAGCCGAGGCGATGGCCAAGGTCGATGTCCTGCTGATCCCGGCGGGCGGCGGGCCGGTGATCTCCTCGACCCGGGCGGCGGAACTGGTCGCCCAGATCGAGCCGCGCCTGGTGATCCCGATGCAGTTCGCCACGGCGACGGGGGACAAGGACCGGGAGGACGTCTCCGCCTTCTGCCGCCACCTCGGCCTGGCGGTGCCCGAGGCCGAAGAAAAGTTGACCCTTCGCCACAGCGACCTGACCGACACCTTGCGGTTGGTCCACCTCGCGCCCAACACCTGAACCCGACATGCCCCACGCGGCCCGGGCGAGACCGGCCCGGCGGGCCACCAGACGACGAGCGGCGAGACGACGTGGACAATGACCGGGGCGACGCATGCGGATACCGGCGGACGGGGGCGTCCGGCGGGGGTCAGAGACGGGGGGACGGGATGCCGAAGTACGTGTTCGTGACCGGGGGCGTGGTCTCTTCCATCGGCAAGGGCATCACCAGTGCCTCGATCGGCCGCCTGATCAAGGCCCGAGGCGCCAGCGTGTCGATCATGAAGCTGGACCCCTATCTCAACGTCGACCCGGGCACGATGTCGCCATACCAGCACGGCGAGGTCTTCGTCACCGACGACGGGGCCGAGACGGACCTGGACCTCGGCCACTACGAGCGGTTCACCGACGAGAACCTCTCCCGGGCTTCCAACGTCACCACCGGCCAGGTCTACTCCTCGGTGATCGCCAAGGAGCGGCGCGGCGACTACCTCGGCGGCACGGTCCAGGTCATCCCCCACATCACCAACGAGATCAAGGCCCGCATCCAGATGGCCTCCCGCCAGCACGCCTCCGACGTGGTGATCGTCGAGGTCGGCGGCACCATCGGCGACATCGAGGGCCAGGCCTTCATCGAGGCCATCCGCCAGATGCGGCGCGAGGTCGGCCGCAACAATGCCCTCTACATCCACGTCACCCTCCTTCCCCGGATGGGCACCACGGGCGAGTACAAGACCAAGCCGACCCAGCAGAGTGTCCGCGAACTGCGCTCGATGGGCATCCAGCCGGATGCGATCATCTGCCGGACCGACGCCGAGATGCCGCCGGAGACCAAGGAGAAGATCGCCCTCTTCTGCGACGTCGATGCCGCCGCGGTGATCCCGATGCCAACCGCCGCCACCATCTACGAGGTGCCCCTCCTGCTCGAACAGGAAGGACTCGGCGCCTACATCGCCGAGCACCTCGGTCTGCCCGAACGGCCGGTGCTCGACGAGT
>JBBJOE010000230.1:0-5091 GCA_037721765.1 Thermomicrobiales bacterium | reverse complement strand
CGTGGGTGGATCGACGGCGCGAGAGCGGAGAAAGGGAGGGGACGGGGATGAAGGTCGGGGTGATCATCGGGATCTCGGAGGACGGGGAGACCGGGGAGACGCCGCGCTATGCCGATGTCCGGGCGTCGGCGCTGGCGGCGGAGGCGGCGGGGATCGACGCCGTTTGGCTCTACGACCACCTGGTCTACCGGTTCGGGGAACCGCCGGTGACGCGGGGGACCTGGGAGGCATGGACGCTGCTCTCGGCCCTGGCCGAGGCGACGACGCGGGCCGAACTCGGGGTCCTGGTGATGTGCGTGCCGTTCCGCAACCCGGCCGTGCTGGCCAAGATGGCGGACACGTTGGACGAGGTCAGCGGGGGCCGGTTCACCCTCGGCCTGGGAGCGGGCTGGCACCAGCCGGAATTCGATGCCTTCGGCATCCCCTTCGACAACAAGGCCAGCCGATTCGAGGACGGGGTGAAGGTCATCACCCCGCTGCTGCGCGAGGGTAGGGTGGATTTCAGGGGCACCTACGCCTCGGCACCAAACTGCGAATTGCGGCCCCGGGGACCGCGACCGGGCGGCCCGCCGGTGCTGATCGCCTCGTCCGGTCCCCGGATGCTGCGGCTGACGGCCGAGCACGCCGACTCGTGGAACACGGCCTGGCTCGGCGACCCGTCGGCGCTGGACGAGCCGCTGGCCCAACTGCACGCGGCCTGCGACGAGGTCGGCCGGGAGCGGGCCAGCCTGGGGATCACGGTCGGGATCACGGTCCGCTTCCCGGACCTGCTGCCCGCGCCGGACCCGGGGGCCACAGCGCCGGACCCGGCGAAGGTGATCTCCGGGACGGTCGACGACGTGGCGGCCGCCCTGCGGGGGTATGCCGAGCGCGGCGTCGCCCAGGTGATCGTCAATGTCGATCCAGCCGGGGAGACCACCTTCGCTCGTCTCGTCGAGGCGCGAGAGTTGGCGCGGACGCGTGCCTGACGACACGGGCGGACGGATGCGGTTGACCATTCCCCCGCTGCTGACCGATTGGCGCCACGGGCGGCGGAGCGAGCCTCGTGGGTTCACCGTGCGGTAGGCGGGCCTGGTTGGCGTGCGGAGACCCTCGTCCCTCACGAAGCATGGGTCGTCATCCCGGCCCCCACGGGGCGGCGTAATCCCGCACTTGCGGGGTGGATCGCCATGATCGCGGTGCAGGCGACGTAGAGGGCGCCGATGACGATCAGGACGGGGCGGAGCCCGAGGCCGTCGACGGCGGTGCCGGCGAACAGGACGCCAACGGGCGATCCGGCCAGCACACCGGCGGAGAGCAGGCCGTAGACGCGGCCCCGGGCCTCGGGCGGGATGCGTTCCTGGAAGGTGGTCATGAGCAGGGGGTTGATCGGCCCGGCCAGGACACCTGCCGCGAAGCGGATCGCCAGCAGGGCGCCCAACGGCGGAAACAGGGCGAAGGCGCAGGTCAGCAGGGCCACGCCGTTGAAGGCGACGAGGTAGGTGGCCCGCCTGGGCAGGCGGGGACCGACCGAGGCGAACACGAGCGACCCCAACAGGGAGCCGGCGCCGAACGCGCCGAAGACCAGGCCCAGTTCGGTCGAGGCGCCCTCGCCATAGACGCGGCGGACGAAGACCGGTACGACCACGGTCGCCAACGCGGCGTCGAGGAGGTTGGTGGCCGAGATGGTCCAGGTCAGCAGGGTCAGGAGGCGGTCCCGGAGCAGGATGGCGATGCCCTCCCGCATCTCCGCCAGGTACGAACCGGCGGTGGTCGCGACGGTCGCGGCCCTGGCGCCGGTGGCGGGGACCGCCAGGACGAACAGGACGGCGGAGACCACGAAACTGGCCGCGTTCAGCCAGAGGGCGTTCCCGGCGCCGACCAGGGCGATGGCGAGCCCGGCGAGGGGGGCACCGGCCAGTTGGGCCGCCCGGGAGACGGACTGGTACCAGGCGTTGGCCCGTTCGAGCGGGATGCCGGCCCGTTCCGCCATCTCGGGGAACAGGACCTGGCGGGCCGTGGTCCCCGGCACGTCGAAGAGTGACCCCGTCCCGACCAGGACGAGCAGGGCCCAGAACGGTAGGCCGACGGCGAGGGCGAGGAGGGGGATCAGGGCGACGGAGGCGCCGCTGAACAGGTCGGCGGCGATGCTGAGGCGACGGCGGTCGAGGCGATCGACCAGCCCGCCGCCGACGACCGCCGCGACGATCATCGGCAGCAGCGAGGCCGCCCCGGCGACGCCGGTCCGCGCCGCGCTGCCGGTCGTCTCCAGGACGTACCAGGGAATCGCGACGTTGGTCAGCACATTGCCGCTGAGGGAGACCGCGTTGGCGGCCAGCATGGCGTAGACGGGCAGGCGGGAAGCCGGCGACGGGGAGGTCTCCAGCGGTGCGGTCACGGTCCGCTGACCCCGATCCCGGGTTCGGGTGTGGCCGGAGCGGGAGGGGTGGCGGAGCCGAGACCGGCGAAGGCGGGGTGGGCGAGGATGAGGAGTCCGGTCAGGCTGCCGATGCCGACGATCATGGCCAAGATCGGGTTCACTCCGACCGCTTCGACCAGCGACCCGGCGACCAGGACGCCGAGCGGGGCGGCGACCATCGCCAGGCCGACCAGGGTGCCGAAGGCCCGGGCCTGGAACGCGGGCGGGACGCGGCGGTGGAAGATGGTGACCACGAGGGGATTGATCACGCCACCCGCCGCCGCGCCCGTGAAGAGGGCCATGACGGCGACGGGCAGGGACGGCTCCAGGAGCAGGACGGTGAGCGGGACGAAGCCGATGCTGAACCCGACGGCCAACGTGGGCCGGTGGGGCAGGCGATCGCCGATGGCACCGAAGGCGACGGCACCGAGGAGTGCCCCGGCCCCGATGCCCGCCACCATCACCCCGAACGACCGGGCCGTCCCGTAGGTGGCGGCGGCGTAGAGGGGCAGAATGACCCCGCCCAGGGGGGCGCCGACCGCGTTGGTGACGACCGCCGTCAGGGCGATGCCGCGCAGCGGCCGGTCGGACCAGAGCACCCGCCACCCCGCGACCAGGTTCTCGCGGTAGCTGCCCTCCCCCGCGGCGGCCGGGCGAGCGATGGAGGGCACGAAACGCCCGACCAGGGCGGCGGAGATGGCGAAGGAGGCGGCGTCGATCCAGAGGACGGCGCTGGCGCCGACGGCGGCGATCAGGGTGCCGGCGATCAGGGGGCCGGCCAGGCGCGAGACGTTGACCATCGACTGGGTCAGGCCGTTGACCCGCTCCAGGCTGACCCGGGCCCGTCCCGCGATGTCGGGCACGAGGGCGACCTGGGCGGCGGAGCCGGGCGCGTCGAGCAGGGACCCGGCGAAGACCAGGACGAGCAGGAGCCAGAACGGCAGGCCGACCGTGGCGTGGCAGAGGGGGATGGCGGCGACGGTCAGGCCGCTGGACACGTCGGCGATCACGCTGGCCCGCTTGTGGCCGATCCGGTCGACGAGGGCGCCCCCGAATACCGACGAGAGGATGAAGGGGATCATTCCGGCCGCCGCGACGATGCCCATCCGGGCCGCGCTACCGGTGGTCTGGAGGACGAACCAGGGGATCGCCAGGGCGCTGACGCTATTGCCGATCGCCGAGATGACGTTGGCCGTCACCAGCGCGGCGAGAGGGAGGCGGTCCCGGGAGCCGGGGGCGTCGCCGGTCGGGCCCGGCGTGGTGGAGACGTCATCGGTGGGACCCGGCGTGGCGGTGCCGTCGTCCGCGGCCCCCGTCGAGGCGGTAGGGGAGCGCGTGGTCCCGGTGTCCATGACAGGTTCTCCGTGTGGTCGCTGGCGGTCAGCCGGGGTTTGGTCGGGGTGGTTCGGGTGGCGTGAGGGCCGGGCCAGTACGGCCGGGCACCGACATCAAGCGGAAACCTACCGCGAGCTCGCCATCGCGGAAACTTACCGCGAGGTCACCATCGCGGGGCGAGGCGCGTCGGGAGACGCGGCGCGGTGTGGGAGGCCGGCCAAGGTTTCCCCGGCGCGGATCATCGCCCGCCCGATGACTTCCCGTGTGGACCGGCCGAGCGAGTGCGATGGGAAAGAGCGGAGCAGGGACCGCCGGGCGAGGTCGCGGTCGATGTCGTCGCGGTAGGTGCGGGCGAGGGTGATCTGGTCCAGGGGTTCGAACATGGGGGCGCCCTCCTCGGCCGGCACGGGGGTGCCGGAGGCTCGATCGGCCGGTGACGATTGATGGGTCCCGGGTGATGCCGGCCCCGCTTCCCCGGTCGCCGCCATGCGCGGTGCGGGTCGAGGCCGAGACGCGGCCGGGTCAGGTCAGGTCACGTCGGGCGGGTGGCGGGATCGGTGCCCACCATCGAGGCGGGAGATCCTCATGGTCGTTCTCCCTGCAGGGCGTCGAGCCGGCCCATCGCGTCGTCGACATTGATCTCGCCCCGCTCGAGGGATGCCAGGATGGCCATCCGTTCGGCCTCGGTATCCCGATCGCCGCCGGTCCCGGTGGTCAATCGCGTCGTCGGTGGGGCGTCGGTCACATGGATCAGATCGGGGTTTCCGAGCGGGATGACCGTGGCGTCACCCACCGAGGCGTCGTCCCGATCAGGGCTGCCCTGATCCTCGAAATTCCCCGGGGCACGATCTTTCGCTGTGACCACGACCCACGGCTCGCCAACCCCAGCGGGCGGCTCGGGCGGCTCGGCCGCGTTCGCTGGTGCCGGGGGACTGGGTGGCGCCGGCGGGCTCGGGAAACTCGGCGGAGCCGGTGGCGACGCGTGGGCGGGTCGGGTGGCCGCGGGAGCGGGTGTCGCCCACCCGCTCCCGGTGGGCGCGGGGGCGCGGGAACGGGTGGTGACCTCGAGGTCGCCGCTGACGGACTTGACCGCGACGCGGGCACGGGGACCACCGTCGGGACCGGTCCGGAAGTGGCGCTTCCCCTCGCGACGGACAGTTCCACCGCTGATGCCGCTGCCGGAGACGGTCTTGAACTCGATCTCCGTGCCGGTGGCCTCGTCGAGGCGGAGGCGGATGTCGCCGCTGACGGTCTGGACCCGGTGTTCCTCGCCGGGTGCGAGGTCGCCGGTGAACTCGACATCGCCGCTGGCGAGGTTGACGAGCCAGCGGGTCACGTTGGCCCGGTCGACCCGGATG
>JBBJOE010000229.1:0-5099 GCA_037721765.1 Thermomicrobiales bacterium | reverse complement strand
CGGTCCTGCGATCCGGCATGTTGGCCCGGGCAATCGCCGACGGTGACGAACTGGTGATCGACACGGTGCGGGACGCCGGGCGCTACCTGGGCTACGGCCTGGCGAGCGTGATGAACGTCGTCAACCCACAACGGATCATCCTCGGCGGCGGGGTCATCGAGGCGGTCGACCTCATGTTCGACGTGGCGGCCGCCACGGCTCGACGTGAAGCGCTACCGGTGCCGGGCCAGGGCATCGAGATCGTCCGGGCCGGATTGGGCGACAACTCCGGTGTGGTCGGTGCCGCGATGATCGCTGGCGAGGCCGTCTGAGTGATCCGAGGCCGTCCATGACCGGAAGCAGGTCGGCGGGCGTCTATCTAGGGAGGGGACCGGGGCGCCGTGATAGACTAGGCCCCGGACGCCGCTCGACGGCCCGGTCTCGGCGGGGCAGGGATTCGAGGTAAGGATGGACCGGTCAGGTGTCCCGGCGACGACGCGGTGGGGATTGAGTCGTGTGACCCCACCGGCATGGACGGCGATACATATTCAATTCGAGGGGTGTGCACCATGGGAGACGATCGCGTGCAAGTTCCGTACAACAATGGGATTGGCGGTGAGGTAGCCGTCTTCGTCGATTTCGAGAACATTCGCTATTCCAGTATCAATTCGTTCGGCCGGGAGCCGGACCCAATCGCCTGGCGCGATAAAGCGCTCCGCTATGGGCTGATGGCGGTCGCCAGGGCCTATGCCGACTTCGACCAGCACCCGCCCCAGGTCCGGACCCGGCTCGACGTGGCCGGGATCGAGGCCCAACACTTCCCGGCCAAGCGGTCGATCGACCAGGCCGGACGCGAGAAGATCCAGTCTCGCTCCGATCTCAGCCTGGTGATCGACATCATCAACACCGCCCTCACGCGGCCCGACATCAAGACGTTCATGCTCTTCACCGGCGATAAGGACTTCATCCGCGTGGTGACGATCCTCCGCAACCGGCTCGGCAAGCGCGTCGTCATCTGCGGGGTGCCCGGCTCCGTCAGCCCCGACCTCGTCGCGGCGGCAGGCGAGGAAGACCCGATCGACATTGCCCGGTCGGTCGATATGGACATCGCCGTGATCCGGGCGATCGACGCCTACGTGGCCCAGTTGCACGATGGTTTCGTTCCCACCCAGAGCCATATGAGCCGAACCCTGTGGCGCTTCTTGGACCGGTCCGTCCTTCCCTCGGAACATATCGAAGCCAAGGTGATGGAGTTTCTCCGGAAGGGAATCCTGACCAAGCGCCCCTGCGTCAACGGCCAGGGCCAGGAACTGGTCACCACCGAGTTGAACTTCGACAACCCGCTGGTGCGGGAGACCTTGCCGCACCGGTTCGAGGCGATCACGGCACAGGCCGCCTTGGCCGGGGGTGAGGGCGAAGACGGCTACTACGACGAGTTCGAGGACGGCGAGGGGCCATTCGAAGGCGGCGCCCCGACCGAGCCCGACGTTGGAGTGACCGCCGGGGCCGCGGTCGATGATGGTGCGGGTGACGAAGACGAGGATGACGAACCTGGCGAGGGCAACGTCCTCACCCGGGCCGACATCGCGGGTGATGTGGATGACGACGAAGTGGACGACAACTGGGGCAACGTGATCACCTCCGGTGAGCGCACCCACCGGGCGGGCCTCCCGGCCACGGGGAACGTCTGATCGAGCGGGCCCACGGCGTTGACTCGAGCATGTCGCGAGGGCGGGAGGCCCGATCGGGCCTCACGTCCTCGCGTCTCGCACTGACCCATGCGCGGGTCACGCGGAGCGTCAATCCCCGCCGGTCTTCGCGAGGGAGGATCTCGTCTCCTGCCGGGTCACGCTGACGCTTGACCGCGGTGGTCCCCGACGACCTGATGCCGGGCACGCGAAACGGATCGCGCACGCCGGGTCTGTTCACGGCTGGTCAAGCCATGGCGCGGGATCGTCATGCGATCAGCGCGTCCGTGAACGGGTCGTGACCGCGATCGTGGAGCAGGTCGAGGATCGGTCCGGGCCGGTGCGAGATGAACAGCATCGTGTCCTCGGACCGCGCCATCTTCATCGCTCGTTGGATCGCCCTCGGCTGGTCGGGCGTCCTGAACATCACCGGGACGAGATCGTTCAGCGCGACGCCCTGCTTGACCAGTTCCCATTGGTCCTCCCGCATCCCGTCGTCGGCGATCACCAGCGCGTCGGTGGTCCGGCCGATCAGCCGGCCGACCTCGATCAGGTCGTCGTCCGAGCCCTCCGCGACTCCCGCGAGCAGCGCGATCATGCGGCCCCGGCGGCGGGTGGTCAGGGCCCGCAGGACGGGCCGGAGGAACCATGACGGCAACGGTCGCTCGACCACTGCCAGCCGGTCATGGAGCCGGTAGAGATTGAACGAGCCAGGCAGGAGCCGGTCGGCCGTGCCGAAGGTCGCCAGGGCGGAGGTGACGGCGTCCACCGGGATACCGGCGGACGTGGCGACGGTGGCCGCGATCAGGGCATTGATGACCTCGAAGCCGGCGGCACCTTGGAGCGCGAAGTCCAGCGCGCCAACGTCGCCAAGCCCCGCCGACCGCGCCGACGTGCCAACCTTGAGGGTCTGCCCCTCGACCCAACCGGCCGGGTGGCCCATCTCCAGGTGGCGCTTGACCAGGGGCGCCTCTCGGCTCTGACCGATGAAGAACGCGCCGGGGTGGCTCGTTTCGGCCGGACCCGCGACCGCGTAGTCCTCGGCGTTCACGACCAGCGCGCCACCGGCGGCGACCGCCCGTAAGACCGAGGGATAGGCATCCAGGGCGACGCGAGCGTCCCAACGCGCCAGGCAGGCATCACTGTTGCCGCATAGATTCGTCACCGCCACGGTCGCGAAGGCTCCGGCCGGGAGACCGACCGCCCAGACCGTCTGCCAGTCGAGTTCTTGGATCGCGACATCGAGCGCCCCATCCCCGAGGTCTCGCATCGCTTCCGCCCACGGGGCCAATTCTCCATCTGCCAGTCGACCGTTCGTCTCCACCCCGTCGTCGGTCCAGATACAGGTGCGCAGCCCGGCCGACCGGAAGATGTGGTCGACCATCTTGACCACGGTGCTCTTGCCTCGGGTGCCCGCCACGGCGATCACCGGCAGGCGACACTGGCGCCGTTGGTCGGCCCGCCAGGCCCCGAACGACGCGGGGTTGGCCCGCGTCCAGGCGGGAAGCGGGGACGTGCTGTGTTGGAGGGCGTCAAGGGTGGACGTCATCGTCCCATTCCTTCCGTGGGGCCGCCAGCGAGGTAAGCCCGGAGAGCGGGCAGCGCCTTCCGATAAGCTTCACCACGGTGACTGAGGGCATTCTTTTCGATCAGCGGGATCTGGGCGAGGGTACGGCCGCCAGGGAGTTCGAAGATTGGGTCGTACCCAAAACCTCCGTCTCCCGCCGGGACGGGCGCGATCGCGCCGTCGAGGTGACCCTCGGCGGTGGCGATCAGGCCGGACGGGCCGGCGATGGCGACGACGCAACGGAACCGCGCTGTCCGTTGCCCGGGTCGGAGGTGTCGCATCTGGGCGAGCAGTTTCTCCCGATTTGCCGCGTCGGACACCGTCGTCCCCGCGTAACGGGCCGAGTGTACCCCAGGCGCCCCACCGAGGGCATCGACTTCGAGTCCCGAATCGTCGGCGACGGTCAGGTATCCGGACAGTGCCCCGGCCAGGGCTTTGGTCACGGCGTTTTCCCGCAACGTGTCCGCGTCCTCCGGTGGGGAGGGCAACCCGAGGTCGGTCAGGGTGACCACCTCGATGCCAGGTGGCAACAGGGCGCGGAACTCTCGGGCCTTGCCGGAGTTGCTCGTCGCCAGCAAGATGCGGGTGGTTACCGGGGGCAGGGGGTCATCCATCGCTGGCTACCCAGGCAAACCCCGCGCCAAAGACGCGGTTTGCCGTCGCGGTGGTGACGTCGCGCACGTCTTCCGGGGTGGAGCCCACCAGCGTGGCGACCTCGGCCGCGATCCGGGGAATTGCGGCAGGGGTGTTCCGGCGACCCTTCGTCCCGGACGGGACGAGATAGGGACTGTCGGTCTCCAAGATCACCTGAGCGAGGGGGATGCGGGCGAGGGCTTCCCGCAGTGCCACGCTCTTGGCTCGCGTCACGAGCCCGCCGATCCCGAAGAGCCAGCCCCGGTCGAGGCCCAACCGTAGCGACTCGGCATTCCCGTCATAGCAGTGCAGCACGACCACCTGGCCCGGCACCGTGGTCGCCAAGATGGCAGCGCAGTCGGGCGCCGCCTCCCGCTGGTGAATCACGACCGGCAGCCCGGCGTCGCGGGCCAGGTCCAGTTGACGCCGAAAAAGGTCCCGCTGTGTGTCAGGGCGCGGATCGGGCCGGGAGTAGTCCAGGCCGATCTCGCCGATCGCGACCGGCCCCTCCTCGCCGACCAGCCGGACGAGTGACGCGAAGGTCTCGACGTTGTCTTCGTCGGCGTGGCCGGGGTGAAGGCCGAGGGTGAAACCGATGCCGGGCTCGGCCCGGGCCAGGGCGACGGTCGTGCCCCATCGAGCGGGGCGATAGCCGATGTTGATGAATCGGCGGATCCCGGCGGCCCGGGCGGCGGCGAGGACGCCGTCCCGGTCGGCATCGAAGGCGGGATCGTCAAGGTGGACGTGAGTGTCGACGTATCCGTCGCCCCCCGCCCCGACCGGCATCTCGTCGCCCGTCATTCTCACCTCCTGACCCGCCAGACCATCCATGGGGTGCCGCACCTCACCGGCGAGGCGTCATTTGACCGTGACGCTCTTGGCCAGGTTGCGCGGCTTGTCGGGGTCGTTCCCTCGCAATAGGGCGACCTCGTACCCCAGCATCTGGGCGGGCAGGGCGTTGACCAGGGGGGCGGCGTTGCCGACATCGGGCACCGCCAGGTGCGTGTCGAAGGCCGGGTCGTCTTCCGGGCCGATCCCGATGATGTAGCCGCCCCGGCTCCTGAGCTCCATCGCGCCGGAGAGGACATCGTCCCGGGTCTCGTCGTTCGGGGCGTAGACGACGCAGGGGGTACCGGGCTCGATCAGGGCGATCACGCCGTGCTTGAGCTCGCCGCCGGCGAAGCCCTCGGCGTGGATGTAGCTGACCTCCTTGATCTTGAGGGCGGCCTCCA
>JBBJOE010000228.1:0-5104 GCA_037721765.1 Thermomicrobiales bacterium | reverse complement strand
ATCGCGTCGCGGATCGCGGCCAGTGAAGGCGGGAGGTCGATCACTTCCAGGTCGGCCGCGAACGATCCCAGGGGGAGGGCCGGGTCGGCCGCACCGTACTCCCGTGCCTGGAGGAATCGCTCCAACCGGTCCGCGCCCTTCACGAATCGCGCCTCGGCCGTCGTCCCGGCTTCCACCTCCTCCCAGAGGGCACGGATTGGGCCGGCGTCGCGCTCCGCCAATGTCGCCAGGATGGTCCCCATCGCCGCCCGTTCTGCCGCGCGCTTGGCGGCCTGCCTCCCGTCCGACCGCACCTGCCGTTGGTCGAGGAAGGCCCGTCTCGCCTCGGGATCGAGGGTCGCGAGGTCGTCCGGGTCGTACGGTGTCGGGTCACCGGCCAATGCCTCGGCTAGGTCGTGGACCATCGCCATCGCCAGCACCCGGTCCCGGTTCAAGCCCGGTTCCCGGCTGGCGGCGAGCCAGGCCAGCAGCGCCGTCCGGAACGAATGGTCCGCCACCGACTCCACCTCGGCCGGTGGTACTCCCGAATGCAGCCACCCGGTCCGGAGAAGCCGCTTCAGCCGCCCGGCGAGCAAGAGGAACCTGACCAATCCCGCGGCATCGCCGCTGTCAAGGCCCTCGCGCGACATATCCTCAGAAATGTCTCCCGCAGATGTGGATTGCTGGTTCACGGGCGGGATACCTCACGGAGGAAGGCCAGGGTCCGTGTCCAGGCGTCCTCGGAGACGGTGAAGGTCGGCGAATCTGGGTCGAAGGTGAGGAACCCGTGGCCGACGCCGGGATAGACCACGAACTCGAACTGGCGGTCCGCCTCCGCCAGGGCGGCCCGGTACGCCTCGACGGTATCCATCCCGACCGCGTGATCCTGATCTCCCCACAGGGCGAGCAGCGGAGACCGGAGGGAGTTCGCCTCGGCGAGCGGGAGGAGCGGCGCCCGTTCGGTCGGGCTCGGGGCGGGGAACCCATAGAAGGCGACCGAGGCGTCCGGGACCGGCTCCCGGGCCGCCGCCAGCATCGCGAATGTCCCGCCCATGCAGAACCCGATCGTTCCGACCGTCCCGTCGCCGCGAGCGTGCCCGGCCAGGGTCTCGATGGCCCGGGCGATGTCGTCCAGGGCGTGCCGTTGGTCGAGCAGCGCCCGCCTGGCCCGGGTCGCATCGGGAGTCTTCTCAGCCAGCGGCCCCTGTCGCACGAAGAGGTCGGGCAGCATCGCCACGAACCCCTCCGCCGCCAGGCGCCGCGTCAGGTCTTCGTAGAACGGGTTCACCCCGTGAATGTCGTGCAGCACCAGGACGGCCGGGTGCCGCCCCTCCCCGCCCGGCGTCGCCAGAAAGGCCGGGATGGCCAGGTCCCCGACCCGGACCTCGACCATCGTCTCCTCGATCGCCAGGCCCTCGCCAGCCGGAGCCGGGTTCCCCGCGTGACACATCCGGCAATCCTCACACGTGGTTCTCTGTCGGCCCCGCGCTAGGACGGGCCACCGGCGGGCCGTCGCCTATGCCTCGAAGTCGTCGGTCGCCTTGGCCGCGATACCGGAGGGCAAGCTCTCGGCGACGCACCGGTTCCGGACCGGGGACAGGCCCTCGATCGCGATCTCGATCTCGTCACCCACGGCCAGCTTGGGCGGGTGGGCCGGTGTGCCGGTCATGATCAGGTCACCGGGTTCCAGCGTCATCACCCGGCTCACGAAGGCAACCAGGGTCGGCACGTCGAAGAGCAGCATGCTCGTCCGCGAGTCCTGGACCGTGGCCCCGTTCAACCGGGCGGTGATCGAGAGGTCGTCGGCCCGGATGCCGGTCGTGATCGGCCCGACCGGGCTGAAGGTGTCGAAGCCCTTCGCTCGCACCCACTGGTTGTCGCTGAACTGGTAATCCCGGGCCGACACGTCGTTGGCGCAGGCGAAGCCGAGGATCACGTCGTAGGCATCCTCGGCCCGGACGTAGCGGGCCCGCTTGCCGATCACGATCGCCAGTTCGGCCTCCGCCTCGATGTTCTCGGCCCCCTTTGGCAGGATGATCTCGGCCCCGCTGCCGACCAACGAGGATGGGGGCTTGAGGAATACGATCGGGGTGACGGGCTTGGCGAATCCGGGCGCGTCGCCGGTGATGTGGTCCAGGTAGTTCAGACCGATCGCCACGATCTTGCTCGGCGCGGTCGGTGCCAGCAGGGTCAGGCCGCCCTCGCCAATTCGGCCGGCCGTGCCGGTCGCCGTCAGTCCCCGGGCGAACGGGTCTCCCGTCGTCGAGGCGATGTCCTCCCCGCTGAGGATGCCCCAGGCGGCCGGTCCATCCCCCTGGCTGTATCGCACGATCGTCTGGCCGCGCGACTCGCCCGCTCGTCCTCGGTGGTCCATGGTGTCCTTCCCGGGCGCCCCTGTCGCGTCCCGTCGTCGTCCGCCCGCTTGCCCGATGTGGCGGGGGGATGGTGCCCAGGGCCGGGCGGCCTGTCAAGGGCCGTGCCGCCGTGAACTCTGAACGGTTACCCGGCGTCCTACCCGGCCCAGGGGAGATGGCATACTGGAGCGACACGATGCCGCGCCGCCGCGACCCGGCGGCGTGGGCCCGAACCGGGATCATGGAGCACCGATGACGACACAGGACACTGCCTCGGCCGGACCGAATCCCCTCTGCGAGGTCGGTCGCACGCACCCCCGCGACCGCCACCGGATGCGGCCCGTGGCCGGGGAGACGGGCGTCTGGGAATGCGCCCGCCACGGCCTCTTCGCCCGGGTGGTCGAGTCGGCCGAGGCCGAGGCCGTCGAGCGCGGCGACCCCTTCCCCGGACACGACGGCGCCCCGGCCGAGGTCGTCCGCCAGGGCGACGAGCGCCAGGGCGGCGTCCTGCTCTACTATCGGTCGGCTGGCTGAGCCCCAGCCTGACCCGGCCATGACCGGTCCGAGCGGCGGCGAAGGGAAGAGCTTGGTCACTCCTCCGGCTTCCCGCCCGATGCGCTTCGCCCTGGCCCTGCACCACGCGTCATGGGCGAAGGAGCGGGGGTCGGGCGACTCTGACCCGGTCACCCGAACGGTCGAGAGCGCCCGCGTCGCGGGCGAGGCCGGCATCGACGCCATCTGGGCGAGTGAGGACCCGGAGGGCTGGGACAGTTTTGCCATCCTCTCGGCCGTCGCCGCCGTGACGGACCGGGCCGCGCTGGGCCCCGGTGTCGTCAACCCCTGGCACCGGCACCCCAACCAGATTGCCTCCTCCGTCGCCACGCTGGACCGGATCTCCGGCGGCCGGGCCTTCCTCGGCCTGGGCCGGGGCCAGGTGGAGTGGTATCGGCGCGCCCTCGGTATCCCGGCCCGTCGCCCCCTCGCCGCCTTGGAGGAGACGATCGGGCTCCTCCGGCAGTGGTGGGCACCACCCCACGTCGCCGGTCGTCGGGACCCCATCGCCGGCGGGGACGAGGTCTTCCCGGTCCGGGGATGGGAACGCTCGGTCTCCCCCGCCCAGTCACCGCCCGGCCCACCGATCTACCTCGCCGCCGTCGGACCCCGCGCCCTGGCCCTGGCCGGTCGTCTCGCCGATGGGATCCTGATCAACGACTTCGCCTCCGAAACATTCATCCGGGAGGCCATCGCGACCGTCCGGGCCGCCGCCCGGGACGCCGGGAGAGACCCGGACCGCCTGGCCGTGATCGTCCGGGCCAATGCCCGGGTGACGAACGACCCAGAACCGGTCCTGGAACGCCGCAAGGCGGGACTCGCCCTGATCGCCACCTTGCCCGGTATGGACGCCCTGGTCCGCACCCCGGGATTCGACACGGACGCGATCGTCGGCCGGGTCCGGCAGGCGATGCGGACGGACGAGACGTTGGCGACCGGCGGTGGGTTCCCGGCGATGCGTCGTGCCAGCGATCTCGCCGCCGCCAGGGCCGCCATCCCGACGGCCCTCATGGCCGAACTCTGCCCCGTCGGCCCCCTGCCTCAGGTCAGGGACCGCCTCGCCCGTCTCGCCGCCATTGGTGTCACCGAGGTCACCGTCGCGCCTCCCCGTCCTGGCGCTTCGGCCGAGGACTACGCCGCTCGGCTCGCCACGCTCCGTTGACCCACATTGACGAGCCCTCCGGCAACGACCGTATCGCGGATCACCGCCGATACCGCCCGGACTCTCTCCACGCGCGTGGCCGGTGTCCGGGCCGCCGTGGAACGAAACCGGGCCGCCGCGCGTAGAGACAGGTGCGACACCTTCTCCGGGGCGGTGGACGGGCCGGCGAAGCGTGGTAGGGTAGGGGGGCCGCCAGGGATCTGGACCTCGACCGCCCGTGCCGCCGTCCGTGGCCGCCGCGCGCCGGCGCGAATTCTCATTTCGTCGGGCCGCTGGGGCTCCCCGCGCGGAGCGTCGTGAACCCAGCCGCCCCCGTTCATCGGAGGAATCCCATGCGCGTTGGCCGTGGTCGTCCACAGGTTGCCCGATCCGTCGTCCGTGCCGACCAGCGCCCCCCGGCGAATCGCGGGGCCGCCCGGGCCAGCTGCCGGGGCGCCATCCGCGTCTTCACGGCCCTCTTGCTCCTCGCGGGCGTGCTGTCCCCCTTCGCCCAACAGGCCGGGGCCAGGCCGGGGTCCCGCCCGGTCGCCCAGATCCAGGATTCCCGGCGGGATGGCGCCCCGCCTCCCATTCCCGAGCCGTCCCGCGTCGTGGCTATCGGTTCGTTCCAAACCGCGATCGGCTGCCCGGCGAACGACGATCCAACCTGCACCCTGACCGAGCTCGCCGATGACGGCGGCATCTGGAGCGGCAGTTTCCTCCTGCCCCCCGGCCAGTACGACTATCGCGCCCTCGCGATGACCGCCGACGGTGACGTCTCCCTCGGTGAGGACGGCGACCCCGACGGGCAGGACGTGACGTTCACGGTTACCTCGCCAGAAGGTGGCGCCTACTTCGTCTATGACACCCACACCGGCGAGGTCTCGGCGACCGCCTACGATCAGGAGTTGACGCTCCAGATCGACGCCTTGGGCGTCTTCGCCCTCCAACCGATCGAGAATGGCGAGTACGAGGTCTTCCTGACTTCCCCGGCTGGCCTCTATCCGTATCAGGTCCAGGTGAACGGCGAGCCGGTCGTCGAACCGGACGGCGAGCCAGTCCAGATCAACCTCGGCGC
>JBBJOE010000227.1:0-5120 GCA_037721765.1 Thermomicrobiales bacterium | reverse complement strand
CTCGATGTCGCTCTACTGCTTCCGCGAGCGAGAGATCATCCTCGACATCTTCGAGGCCTTCTGCGGCGCCCGGCTGACGACCAACATGATGGAGATCGGCGGCTTCTCCCGCCCGATCCCGAACGGCCTGGTCGAGCAGATCCGGACCTTCCTGGGCATCTTCCCGGAGCGCCAGAAGGAATACGAGACGCTGCTCTCGGCCAACCCGATCTGGATGGCCCGGACCAAGGGCGTCGGCGTGATCACCCCCGAGGCCGCCATCTCGTACTCGCTGACCGGGGCCTGCCTCCGCGCCTCGGGCATCAATTACGACATCCGCAAGGCGATGCCCTACTGCGTCTACGACCGGCTCGACTTCGAGGTCCCGCTGGGCCAGCACGGCGACACCTACGACCGGTACCTGGTCCGGATGGAGGAGTTCCGCCAGACGCTGCGGATCATCGAGCAGGCCCTCGACGCCGTCGAGCCGATGGACACCCCGCTGATGGCCTACGAGTCGGCCTACGTCATCCCCCCGCACAAGGGCACGATGACCACCGCCGAGGACATGCAGCGCCACTTCGTCTGGGTCATCAAGGGCTTCTCGCCCCCGGTCGGCGAGGCCTACGCCGCCGTCGAGCACCCCAAGGGCGAGAACGGCTACTATTTCGTCTCCGACGGCACCCCGGTCCCGTACCGGTTCCGCATCCGCTCCCCGGACTTCGTCAACCTCGCGGTCCTGCCGCACATGGCGACCGGTGCCATGCTCGCCGACGTCGTGGCCATGATCGGCACCATCGACATCGTCCTCGGCTCGGTCGATCGGTAAGACAGGCCCCGCCAGGACCGGATCTAGCATCCGGACCGCGCGGGGCCTTCGTTAATCCGCGGTCGCGTGCGGCCCCGGAGCCCAACCATCGAGCCGGCCCCGGCATCCATCGGGAGGAGGCGACACCGTGACCACGACGACCACGGCACCCACCACCGCCACGCGGACGGCGACCGCCGCCGTGCCGGCCCCCGATTCGAACCCCCCATCGGCAACGCACGGCTATGAACCCGGATCACTGATGACCCTGACCGGCGTGCGGTGGGAGACCTACGAATCGCTCCTGTCCGACCTGGCGGAATCGAGCTCACCACGGGTCACGTACGACCGGGGAACGTTGGAGATCATGAGCCGGACCTTGATCCATGAGGGCGATCATCGCTCGCTCGGCGATATCGTCCTCACGGTGGCCGTTGAATGGGAGATCGATGTCCGCGACGTTGGTTCGGTCACGGTCCGGCGGGCCGACCTCCAACGGGGATTCGAGGCGGACACATCGTTCTATGTCCAGCATGCCGCCGTGATGCGTGGCAAGGTGCGGCTGGACCTGGACGTCGACCCACCGCCCGACCTCCTCATCGAGATGGAGGTCACAACCTCGGCGATCGCGAAGTTGCCGCTGTTCGCCGCGATGGGGATCCCCGAGGTCTGGCGGGTGACGCCCGAGCGGGTCGCGATCTTCACCCTCCGCGAGGGCGCCTACGATCCCACGCCAACCAGCATCGCCTTCCCGCCGCTCACGAGCGAGGTCTTGACGCGGTTCCTCATGGAGGGTCGCACCATGCCGAGCACCCGGTGGATCCGCGGCATCAGAGCATGGGCCATGGATCACCCCCACCCGGGTGATCAAGCCGATGGGGACGAGGGCGCGGCTGACGGAGCATCCGACTCGCCCGGCGCGTAGGCACCGCGCCGCGCGGGAGCGAACACCGCTGTTTGCCCCGGCTCGCGGCGACGACCGGTTCACGGACCGCGGGGAGGCTGGCGGCTCACCGCTGGGCGGGTTCGGCGGGGACACGGGACGATGGGCATGGGTCAAGCGGGGGTGTCACTCCCCCGACACCAATCGGGAGGAGGCGCCACCGTGACGGTCACGACCACGCCACCCACCACGATGCGCACGATCCCCCTCGAATCGGCGCGCCACGATCCCGTCACCATGGCCGTGGTGGGACCAGGCTACCTCCCCGAATCCCTGGTGACCCTGACCGGGGTGAGCTGGGGCACCTACGAATCGCTGCTGGCCGACCTCGCGGATGCGAGATCACCACGGTTGACCTACGATCGAGGGACGCTGGAGATCATGAGCCCTTCCTCGCCGCACGAGCGAGCGAACCGCGCCCTCGCCCTGGTCATCGAGATGGTCGCGATGGAGTGGGACATCCACCTGTTGGATTTTGGCACGACGACGTTTCGCCGCGCCGACCTGGAGCGCGGGTTCGAGCCAGATACGTGCTTCTACATCGCCAATGTCGCCAGCGTGAGTGGACGACGGCCGATCGACCCGGCCATCGACCCGCCCCCCGACCTGCTGATCGAGATGGAGGTCACCACCTCGGCGATCCCCAAACTGCCGCTCTTCGCCGCGTTGGGGATTCCCGAGGTCTGGCGGACGACCCCCGAGGGGGTCACGATCCTGACACTGCGTGACGGTGATTGTGTGCCCGTCCTGGCGAGCCCGGCATTCCCACCCCTGACAACCGCGGTCTTGACACGATTCCTCGACGACGGGTACACGATGGAGAGATCCCCGTGGCTACGGTCCATCCGGTCCTGGGCCGTGGATCACCCGCACCCGGGCGGCGGAGGCGAACGGGATGAGGGCGACACGTCATCCGGCTCGCCCGCTGAATAGCCTCCACCTCCGGTGAGTCGGGCCAGTCTGCCCCGCACCGTGACCGTTCGCACCCGCCGATTCCGGACGCACGGACCCGGTCGGACCGGGTACAATCCGTCATCGTGCGCCGCCCGGATACGGGCCGCAGCCCATACCCTCCCACCGTCTACCGACTACCGACTACCGCCTGCCCATCGCGAACGGAGCTGACCCGCCCGTATGGACCAACCGCTCTGGCTCTCCTTCATCGTGGCGTTCCTGATCATGAACGTCCTCCTCGGCGGCATGGCCTACATGACCTGGTTCGAGCGCAAGGTCCTCGCCCGGATGCAGGACCGCCTCGGCCCGACCCGGACCGGTCCGGCTGGCCTGCTCCAGCCGATCGCCGACGGCATCAAATTGCTCGGCAAGGAAGACCTGATCCCGGCCGCCGCCGATAAGCCGGTCTTCTTCTTTGCTCCCCTGGTCATCTTCGTCACGGCCATCGTATCGGTCGCGGTGATCCCCTTCGGCGGCCAGATCGACCTCTTTGGGACCGATGTCAACCTCTTCATCGCCGACCTCAACGTCGGCGCCCTGTTCGTGCTGGCGTTCGGCTCGATCGGCGTCTACGGCATCATCCTCGGGGCCTACGCCTCCGCCAACCGGTTCTCCCTGCTCGGTGGCCTCCGCGCCGCGGCCCAGGTGATCTCCTACGAACTGGTCCTCGGCCTGTCGCTGGTCGGCGTCTTCCTGCTCACCCAGTCGCTGAGCCTGCGCGACATCCTCGACGCCCAGCGGGCCAACCTCTCGTTCGGGGTCCTCGAGATCCCCAACTGGTACATCATCACCCAACCGCTGGCCTTCATCCTCTACCTGATCGCCGCCGTCGCCGAGACGAACCGGGCCCCGTTCGACCTGCCCGAGGCCGAGACCGAACTGGTCTCCGGCTTCCACACCGAGTACTCGGCGTTCCGGTTCTCGTTCTACTTCCTCGGCGAATACATCAACATGATCATCATCTCCCTCTTCGCCAGCACCATCTTCCTCGGCGGCACCGACGGGCCCGGGGCCGACACCTACTGGGGCCTCGGTATCCTCTGGCTCCTTGCCAAGACCGTCTTCTTCCTGTTCTTCTACATCTGGCTGCGGGCGACCCTGCCCCGGTTCCGCTACGATCAGTTGATGGGCATCGCCTGGAAGATCCTCCTCCCCTTCGCCCTGCTCAACATCGTCTTCACCGCCTTCGCCCGTCTGGTCGCCAATGGCCAGGTCTTTTGAGGCGCGCGGAGACGCCACCCGACCGCACCGATCCGGCCGCACCGATCTCACAACGACCTCCGGCGCCTGACCGGCCGACCACTGGAGCGACCCGATGCCCTGGGATGTCCTGATCTTCTACCTGATCGCCACCATCTGCACCCTCTCCGCGATCGGGGTCGTGGCGGTCAACAACCCGGTCCACTCGGGCGTCTTCCTGGTGCTCTGCTTCCTCAATATCGCCGCCATCTTCGTGATGCTGGGGGCCGAGTTCTTGGCCGTGGTCCAGGTCATCGTCTACACCGGGGCGATCTTGGTCCTGGTCCTGTTCGTGCTGATGCTGGTCGATCCCGATGACCTGCCGGAGTTCCACACCGGCCGCCCGGTACAGCGCTTCGTCGGCCTGTTGCTCGGGGCCCTACTCCTGTTGGAGATCGGCGCCGTGATCCTGAACCGGACCGTGACCGGCACCGCCGGGACCGACACCGCCGCCTCGATCGCCGCCGTCGGCGGCAACACCCAGGCCCTCGGCCGGACGCTCTACACCGACTACTTGCTCGCCTTCGAGGTCGTCTCCCTGGTCCTCACGGTCGGTGTCATCGGCGCCATCGTCCTGGCCCTGCCGGAGCGCCTCGGCGCCGCCTCCCCGGCCACCCGGCGGGGAACGATTTCCCTCGCCCACCCCAAGGACATCGACGCTGCCCTGCCCCCGGGCCCCATCGGCGAGACGCCGATCCCGGCCCGGCCGGCCGCCACGGTGGCCCAACCAGGCTTCGCCGGGGTCGGCCGACAGTTGATCATGACCAAGGACCCCGACGCCTACACCACTCCCGGCCCCGGCCGATCCTAGACACCGCCGGCGACCGTGGGTAACGATGTCGACGCCGCCCGGTAACGTCGGGCGCCACGAAGGAGCAGCGCGCGACCATGGGTGACCTCGGCGTCAACCACTTCCTCTTCCTCAGCGCCATCCTGTTCATCATCGGGATGATGGGCGTCCTGACCCGGCGCAACCTGCTGATCATCTTCATGTGCGTCGAGCTGATGGCCAACGCCGTCAACCTGTCGTTGGTCGCCTTCGGATGGGAACTCAACAGCCTCAACGGGCAGGGCTTCGCGATCTTCATCATCGCCATCGCCGCCGCCGAGGCCGCGGTCGGACTGGCGATCATCATGGCCCTCAGCCGCCGTCAGCGCACCGTCGACGTCGACGACATCCGCTCCCTGCGGGACTGA
>JBBJOE010000226.1:0-5126 GCA_037721765.1 Thermomicrobiales bacterium | reverse complement strand
GGCGCGTCGAACCGGTTCAGCGGCTCGACGACCTGCCGGCCCCCTGCGGCCTCGGCCCGCTCGGCGGCGTGGGCCAGGTTCTCGGCGGCGGTCTCCCACTGCCGCTCCCGGGAGACCCCCGGCACGTCGAGACCGACCAGGCAGTTGAGGGTCGGGACCCCGAGTCGCGCCGCGATCTCCAGGGCCCGTTCGACCCCGTCCCGGAACTCCGTCACCCGGGCCGGGTCGTTGGCGATGCCGCGTTGTCCGGCCGCGAAGTCTCCCGCCGGCAGGTTGAACAGCACCTGCCGCAGATGGTTCCGGGCCAGTGCCTCGCCGATCGCGGCGATGTCCTGGTCGTACGGAAACAAGAACTCGACCGCGTCGAACCCGGCCGCCGCGGCCCGGTCGAACCGTTCGAGGACCGGGTACTCGGTAAACACCATCGACAGGTTGACGGCGAAATTGGGCATGGTCTCCTCGATCGTCTGGGGCGTTCCGGGCCAGGACGCCGTCCTGGCGACCGTGGCCGGCGTCCCCGGCATCGTAGGCGGCGCGGCGGACCGGGTCAACGCCGGTACCCACGGCATCGGGAGCGGCCTAGGGCCGTTGGGGCGACCAGAACCCCCGGCCCCGTGAGGCCAAGGCGCTGAACCGCGCCGGTGACGGCATCACGCGCCGTTATGTCCTTGGCCCCGCCGGTGCGGTAGGCTGGGAAGGATACGGTAGGCGGTGAGCGACGCGGGAGGGCTAGGGACGTGCTGGGCGGGGCGGACGACGGGGGCAACGGGGACGACGGGGACCGTGGGATGGGACGAGGCCGGGCGCGGAGCGTGATCCTGTTCATCGGGGACGGCATGGGTGCCACCCAGCGCGACGCGGCCCGGCGCCTGCTGGGGCGCCCCCTGGTGATGGACGGATTGCCGGTCCACGGCCGGGTCGGTACGGCCTCGGCTGACCCCGTCGCGCTGGTCACCGACTCGGCCGCCGCCGGCACGGCCCTGGCGACCGGGGTCAAGACCCTCAACGGCTCGATTGCGATCGGCCCGGACGGGGAGCGCCTGACCTCCATGCTGGACCTGGCCAAGGCCGCCGGCAAGGCGACCGGGCTCGTGACCACCTGCCAGGTCACCGATGCCACCCCGGCTGCCTTCGGAGCCCACGTCGGTAGCCGGACCGAGCAGGACGAGATCGCCCGCCAGTACATCGAGGAGGCGCGGGTCGACGTGATCCTCGGCGGCGGCGAGGACTACTGGTACCCGGTCGGCGACCCCGGTGTCTTCCCCGACGACCCGGGCGACGAGCCGACCGAATACAGCCGGGGAACACGGGGCAACCTGGTCGATCGGGCGATCGAGCGGGGCTACGCCTATGCCTCCTCGGCCGAGGGCCTGCGCCGGGCGCGGGGACCGAAGGTCCTCGGCCTGTTCGCGAATCAGAATCTCTTCGACGCCGCGCCTCCCGGCCAGGGGGCCCGCTACGAGCCGATCGTCTCATTGGCGGAGATGACCACCCGGGCGATCGAATTGTTGAGCGCCGACGGGGACGGCTTCTTCCTGATGGTCGAGGAGGCCGCGATCGACCGGATGGCCCACAAGAATAACGCCGCCCTGGCCGTCGGCGCCGTCCTGGCCCTGGATCGGGCCGTCGCCGTCGGCCTAGAGTACGCGGCACGCCATCCCGACACCCTGATCATCGTCACCGCCGACCACGAGTGCGGCGGACTGGAAGCCGGGGCCGATGTTCCCTCCGTGTCCCCGGCCCAAGATGCCGATTCTCCCGATGAGGCGACGGGCGAAGCGCGCGTGGTCGAAGACCCCGCCGACCGAACGTTCCGGGTCACCTGGGACCTGCGCTGGACCACGACCGGCCATACCGCCGTCCCCGTCCCCCTTTCGGCCATCGGCCCGGGATCGGGGCGCCTCACCGGCGAGATCGACAACGTCGACCTGTTCCCCGTCATCGTCGAGGCGATGGGCCTGACCCCGCCCACGCCGGACCCAGGGCTGGACCGTGACCTGGCGCTGGCCTCGTCCGTTGGGTCGGCGCGGGGCGCCCCCGTGTCATAGGGGGCGAAAGGCCAGGTCGGGCCGGTGCGTGGGTGTGGCGATCTCCGCCCGTCCTCTTAATACCCCGAACTTGGCCGGATGTCCGCCAGGCGGAACCCCTCGGCCTTGATCCGCCCCATCGTCTCGGCTTCCTTGGCCCGGACGTCCTCGACGGCCGCCGGGAGCCCGTCCAGGACATCCGGCGGCACGACGACGATCCCATTGGCGTCGCCGTGCAGGATATCGCCGGGGCGGATCACCTCGCCGTCTAGGGTGACCGGCTCCCCGACCGAGGCGACGTGGAAGTTGCCGTGCGAGACCACCGGGAACGGGGCGAAGAAGTGTAGGCCGAGGGCGCGGACCTCCGCGAGGTCCCGCACGCCACCGTCGGTGACCAGCCCCACGGCGCCGAGGCGGGTCGCGAAGGTCGCCATCACCTCCCCGAAGTAGGCACACCGCGAGGGGGCGCCACTGGCGTCGGCGATCACCAGCACCGCCGGGTGCGGAGCCGCCTCCAACGCCTCCCACATCTCCCAGAACCCCTCCCGTCCCGCCGCCGGACCGGGGTCGTTGGCGACGGTGACGGTCACGGCCTGGCCGACCATCACCCCCAGGTCGGGAAACATCGAGCGGACCGTGCCGCCGATGAACCCCTCGGTCCGGTCCCGGACCTCGAACGTCTCGATCGCGTTGGCGAGCGTCGGGCTATCGACCCCCCGCAGGTAGGCCAGGTGGGCCTCCGAGAGCCGATACGGGTCTGGATTCGTTGCCATGGGAGACCTCCTGGGTCGCGAAGACGGACGGGCGAACACGCGTGCCGCATCATACGGGGTCGCGGCGTAGGTTGGGTGGCGCGAGAGAGCCGTCTGCTCGTCCCCGTCCCGCTATCCGGACACGACCTGAGGCGTCATACCGGTCATGATCCATTTCTGTCGGGCGATGACACCGCCCATGAAGATCAGACAGGAGGACACCATGGCCAAACGAGTCATCCTGGACGCGGTCGAGGGCGAACCCGGCGCGACCGGGGAGCATCACGATGAATCCGCGGTGCGGAGGGTGATTGGAGCGACGCCACTCCGTGCGGCCAGTCATGATGATACGGATGAGGCAGACCCAACCCTCGCGGCGAATCTTTGGGTCGAGCGAATGCTCATCGCGGGGCTCGTCGTCGTCGTTCCGGAGATCATGGACTGCGAGATTCGCCGAGAACTCATCAGGGCACGGGAGGAGGCCGGCCTACGCCGGTTGGACGCCTTGGGGCCAAGGGCGCCCGGCATTGGGCATGACGTGAGCCGACGCGTCGTTGGTCGGGTCGACCAGCGGTAGCGTGACCGCGCCGCGGTGATCAGGCATCGCGTGGTGACGATCGCCGCCGCGGGGTGGACGTCGGACTCGACGATCGTTTCGTGGCGATCGGGACACCGACGCGGTCGGCCGGAGGTGGTCATCCACGCGTGGGTGCGTTCGATCAGCCAGCGCCTGCCGGCTCGCACGGGAGCGGGGGCGCCTCGGCGCGCGATGCGCCCGGCCAGCTGCCGATCGGCAAGCAGTGCGCATGTTCCCCTCTTGTCGTACCCAGCGTCCAGGTGGACGGTCGTGCCCAGCATCGGACGATCCCACCGTTCCGATCCGGCCAGGGTCGGGGCCAGGAGCGGCGCATCATGACGGTGGGCACCAGCCACGACGACGTGGAGTGGAACCCTATTGCCATCCGTCGGTATCGAGCGTTTCAGCCCCTGTTAGCCGCGATCGACCGGACTCCGTCCGGCAACCTCGCCGCCACCCGGCGCTTTGGTGAGACACCCATCGACCGCCACATCATCCAGATCGAGGCCGATTATCCGGTCATACTGATCCAACACACGCTCGTGCGACGCCCCCGCGCCCGCCCGACCGTTGCCGCTCCCCGCCCAGACCCGATCCTCGCCCGAGCCGCGAACGCGGGTCTTGACAGGACACCGTTTGGTGTCTTATTCTCGATTCCGACACCAAACGGTGTCGCATACGATGCCGGTTCCCGACGGTCTCCTACGCGCCTCGAAGGCAGAGGGACTGAGCTCCATGCGAGATGTCTACAGTGCGGTGGCCGATCCCACTCGCCGCCGGCTGCTCCACTTGCTGGCCGACGCCGATGAGCTACCCCTCCACGAGATGACGGCCCGGTTCCGGGTGGGCCGCACGGCCGTCACCAAGCATTTGGCCGTTCTCAAGGAGGCCGGTCTCGTCATCGATCGCAAGGCCGGGAGGGAGACGCGCTACCACCTGAACGCCGCCCCGCTGCGCGAGATTCAAGAGTGGGTCTCGTTCTACGAGCGGTTCTGGACCGAGCGGATCGATCACCTGAAAGTCCTTTTGGAGGAGGAGAACCTATGAGTGAGACCGTTGTGCTGGATGTTGAGGTGAAGAGCCCGATCGAGCGGGTCTGGCACGCCCTGACGGATTCCGCCACGCTCTCCACGTGGATGCTGTTCACGTCGAACGACTTCAAGCCTGTCGTCGGGCACGCGTTTCAGTTCCGGGAGGCGCCCGGCTGGACCGGCGTCGTCGATTGCGAAGTGATCGAGGTGGACAAGCCGCACCGGCTCTCCTACACCTGGGTGAGCGGCGGGGAGAGCGACCTGCAGCACTCGACGGTGGTCACCTGGACGTTGTCGGAGGCCGAAGGCGGCGTCACGCGGCTGCACCTCGAGCAGAGCGGTTTCCGGAGCGAGGCTAAGCAGGAGATCGGCGGCGCCAAGTACGGCTGGATGAATATGCTGGATCGGCTGCAAAGCCTCTTGGCCTCGGCGTAGCCGGCCGGGCGTCGCGCCACCCCGGCCGACACCGCCGAGCAAGTAGACAGCGGACCGTTGCCGCGACCGCGCCCACGCACGAGAACCACACGTACTGCTCGGAATTTGCAAGATCGAGCCAGGCGACGCCGACGGAGCCCGCGAAGGCGGCCCCGCCCAACAGATGGAGACACGGCCATGAGGACGGACACGCCATCGCCTGCGCCGCGCGTCGCTGGCAGCCGCGACCTGATCCGCGTGCGGGGCGCGCGCGTGAACAACCTCAAGGACGTCAGCGTCGAGATCCCGAAGCGTCGGCTGACGG
>JBBJOE010000225.1:0-5149 GCA_037721765.1 Thermomicrobiales bacterium | reverse complement strand
CCCTCGGTCAGGGTGCCGGTCTTGTCGAAGATGACGGTGGTCACCGTCCGCATCCGCTCCAGGGCCAGGCGGTCCCGGACCAGGATCCCCTGCCGGGCCGAGATCGATGTCGAGAGGGCGATCACCAGCGGGATCGCCAGCCCGAGGGCGTGGGGGCAGGAGATGACCAGCACCGTGACCGTCCGGGTGATGGCCTCGTCGAATGTGCCGACGATCGACCAGACCACGAAGGTCATCGCCCCGGCGGCGATCGCGACGTAGAAGAGCAGCGCCGCGAAGCGGTCGGCCAGGGCCTGGGCGCGGGATCGCGACCCCTCCGCCTCGGCGACCAGACGCTGGATACCCGCCAGTGCCGTCTCGTCGCCGACGGCGGCGACCCGCATCCGCAGCGCCGACCCGACCGCCACGGTCCCGGCGACGACCGCGTCCCCGGTAGTCTTCGACACCGGGCGCGATTCGCCGGTGACCATCGACTCGTCCAGGTCCACCTCGCCGTCGAGCACGGTCCCGTCGGCGGGGACTCGGCCGCCCGGCCGGACCAGCACGGTGTCGCCCACGGCCAGGGCCGCCGGGGGGACCGTTTCGATGGTGTCCCCGGTGACCCGCTCGGCCTGGTCGGGCAGGAGGGCCGCCATCTCCTGCCAGTGGCCGAGCAGCATGATGACGACCAGCAGGGCCAGCTCCCACCAGAAATCGAGGTCGGCGAACCCCAGGGTCGACGCCAGGCTGGCGCCGAAGGCGACGCCGATCGCCAGCGAGATCAGCAGCATCATCCCCGGCTGGCGGTCGCGGGCCTCGACCCACCCGCCCCGCAAGAAGACCTCGCCGCCGTAGAGGAAGACGACGGTGCCCAGGACCGGCGCGACCCAGTCACTGCCCGGGAAGGCCGGGACGCTCACCCCCAGCCATCCCATCAGCCAGTGCTGGACCATCTCGCTGTAGAGGATCACCGGGATGGACAACACCAGGGAGAGCCAGAACCGGCGCCGGAAGAGATCGGGGTCGTGGCCGCCGTGGCCGCCGTGGCCGCCGTGGCCGCCGTGGCCGCCGTGGCCGCCGTGATCGTCGGCGGAGGCATCCATATGGTTGATATCGCCCGCGTGGCCGTCTGGCCGGAGGTCCACATCGACGGCCCGGCCGTCCGCTGGGTGAACGTGTTCCCCCGTCCGCCGGAGGCCGTCGGCGCCCGGGTGTCCCGTGTGGTCGATGGCTCCTGATGTTTCCGTGCGCTGTTTCATCTCGCCGTGTCCCGGACGATTGCCCACCGCACCGCGGCCCTGCGCCGCGATCGAGAAGACTCCAATGTCCCTATCCTATACCCCCCAGGGGTATAAAGCAAGCGTCGCCATCCGATGACTGGACCGGGTGATCTCGATAGCGATTTTTGGCGATCGGGAGTGGGTCGGGACGACCGGGTCGGAACGCAGATGGGCCAGCCGCCGGCTGACGGTTCAGGGGCGGCCGATTCGGGCCCGCTGGTGGGGCGGCATCCTCCGCCCGAACCGGGCCGGGTCGAAGGGGACGAGCACGTCCGGGGACGCTTCGTCGCCACCGTCGAGCAGGTCGGCCAGGGCCTCGGCGGTTACCGGGGCGAGGGTCACGCCGAGCATCGCGTGGCCGGCCGCGACGGCGAGGTTGGCGAGGTCGGGCAGGCGGCCGATGGCGGGCAGACCGTCCGGGGTCAGGGGCCGCATCCCGGTCCAGGGCGGGGCGGTGGCCCGGGCCGGGTCGGCTGGCCAATCGCGCAGGTAGCGGCCGGTCGCCTTCGCGATCTGACCCGGTCGGTCCCGCCGGATAGGGGCTTCCGGCGACGCGAGGTCCATCAGGCCCGCCACCCGCACGGTCCCCGCGTAGGGCGTTACTGCCAGACGGGCCTCGTCGAGGTAGAGCGTGGACATGATCGGCCGGGGCACGGGGGCGTAATCCAGGCTATAGCCCACGCCGGCCAGGATCGGCAGCCGGACCCCTACCATGCGGGCCAGTCTGGCCGTCGCCACCCCGGCGCAGAGGACGACCTCGTCGCAGGTGATCGTCCCACCGGTCGTCCGGACCGCGCCGACCGCCGGCCCGCGCCGGTCGAATCCGGTGACCGTGGTCCGCGTCAAAACGTTCGCGCCCCGGGCCAGGACATCGGCCAGCAGCCCGGCGACCAGGGTCTCCGGCCGGACCCAGCGTTGCCCCGTCATCCGATACCCGCCGACCACCTCGTCGCGCAGGGCGGGCTCCCGGGCCCGGAGGTCGGCACCACCCATGGGGACCGTTGCCCCGGGCGCCCCGGCAGTCGAGTCGCTCGTTGCCCGCTCGGCCAGGTCACGCTCCAGGAGGTCCGTGGACAGGTAGGCGTAGAGGATGTCGGTCTCTCCCCCCTCGAAGACGACCCCCTCGGCCCGGAGCCGGTCGAAAAGGGCGCGGCTCGGAGCGCCGAGCGCGACCGTGGCCGCCCGGCCCGCCACGTGATCGGCGGCGTTGCAGTGGCGCCAGAAATCGAGCAGCCAGCGCAGGTCGTCCGGGCGTCGCGATGGGCGGAAGGCCAGCGGCGCCGAGGGGTCCCGCGACGATCGCAGCGTCTCCCGGATCACGCCCGGGCCGGGCACGGGCCCGCCCCAATCCGGCACGACCCACCCGGCGTTACCCCGGCTGGCCCCCTCCCCCACTTCGCCGCGCTCGACCAGCGTCACCCGCCAGCCGCGCATCAGCAGCGACCGGGCCACGCAGAGACCGATCACCCCGGCCCCGACGACCACGGCATGCCGCTCAGCCACGAGCCCGCCCCGCCGGGTCGCCCCTCCGAGATGGGCCGGACGGCCCCGTCAAGGTCTCCCCACCGGACCAGCGTCCCGGTCGAGAGCGGGGGGCGGGGCGAGACACGGCAACATGCCGGACCAGCCCGAAGACTCCCTGGCGTCCGCCCACCACGCCGGGCGCGCCGGGCGCGCCGGGTCGGCCGCCCATTAGGCCGCCGGGGTCGCGTCGTCGGCCGGGATCGGCGTCAACCGGTCGATCAGATACCCGTCGTCCCGTTCGACGAAGACGACGAACGACCGGGTCGTCTCGATCCCGGTCGTGGTCACGACCGCCCCGATCCGTCCGTCCAACAACACCTGGACATCTTCGACCGCGTCGAGCGAGCGCCACGTCGCCGGGTCGGCGGCGAACGGCGTCGCGAGCGCGTCGTAGATCGCCGGGGACATGACTGGCAAGCCAACGTCGACCATCTGGGTGGCGATATAGGCATCGGTCAGGGTCGAGAACTGGCGCAGCGGGTCGCCCGCGTTGGTGCAGGCGATGTTCTGGACCAGGACCGCCGTGATCGCCGCCCCGATCTCGTCGCCGGCAGGCGTTCCCTCGGGCAGGGTGAAGGCGGCGGGGGAGGCGCTCTCGATCGCGCCGGGCGTCGCCAGGGCCGCGTCGGGGATGGACTCCAGCGTCCGCCGTTCCACGGTGCAGACCTCGGGCGGGATCGGCTCGCCGAACGTCACGCCCGGGGCCGGGGCGGGCGATGCCTGCCGGGCCAACGCCACCGGTGCGACGACCGGCAGGAGACCTCCGCTCCCGGCGGCCACCATGGCCAGGGTCAACGCCACGATGAGGCGGACGATCCGGTGTCGCATCGCGTTCATCATCCGGGCCAGAACCTCCGTCCGATCCATCTCTCGCCGTTCCCCGCTCCGGGCCCGTCAGGATACCCGATCCCACGATGGGCTCATGCCGACGCTCCGCCTACCGCGCCGCCATGATCGCCGCGCCCCAGACCAGACGGACACCGTGAGCTGGACACGGTGCGCTGGACACCGTGCGCCGTCGTCGCTGACTCGACGGCGACCCTGACCCAACGTGGACAGCACCGTGTGCCCGGGGTCATCAGCCATGGAGGACGATTCCCCTGGCAGGCACCGGACAGTTCAGACGTCTGCCCCATACCCCCGCGCCAGGAAGCGGCCCGAGCCCGGCGCCGCGACGACCCGTCGGTCGTAGACCAATGCCCCGTCGTAGACCGTCTCGCCGCGCCGGATCGTCCGCCGGACCCGGCCGGTCAGGGTCCTCCCCGCGAGCGGGGTCCATCGCTGGCGATGGTGGATCTCGTCGTCGCGGACCGTCCACGTCTCGGCCGGGTCGAACAGGACCAGGTCGGCGTCGCCGCCCACCGCGATGGCGCCCTTGCGGGGGTAGAGGCCGAAGATGCGGGCCGGGTTGGCGCAGAGCATCTCCACCAGGCGCGGCACCGGCAGGTCCCGCCGGACGACCGCGGCGTCGAACATCGCCGGCAGCAGCGTCTGCACTCCGGGCAGGCCCATCGGCGCGGCGAAGATGTCGTCTCGTCCGGGCGCCTTGTCGGCGACGGTGTACCCGCAGTGGTCGGAGGCGATGACGTCCACCGTCCCGGCCATGACCGCGTCCCAGATCGCCGCCACCTCGGCCGGGTCACGCAGGGCCGGGGCGCAGCGGGCGAACCCTGCTAGACGTTCGAGGTCGCCCGTGTCCATGACGAGGTACTGGGGACAGGTCTCGACCGTGACCCGGACGCCCCGCCGCCGCGCGCCGGACGCCATCCCCATCGCCCCGGCCGAGGCGACGTGGCAGAGGTGGACGTGGCAGCCCGTCTCGTCCGCCAGGGCGAGCGCCGTCGCCACGGCGACCTCCTCGACCAGGGGCGGGCGCGACTCGGCGTGGGCCAGTGGGTCGGTCCGCCCGGCCGCCCGCATCCGGGCGATCCCGTCCAGGACCAGGGCGTCGTCCTCGGCGTGGATACCGTAGGGCAGGCCGAGCCCGGCGATCGTCCGCATCGCCCCGAGCATCTGGGCGGTGTCCACCCGGGGGAACGACCGGCTCGACGAGGCCATGAAGCTCTTGAACCCGGCGGCACCGACCTCGGCCAGGGCATGGATATCGGACGCGGGCTGGTCCGGCTCCCCGATCACGCCGCCCCACAGCGCCATATCCGCGATCGCGGCCGCCCCGACCCGCTCGACCTTCGCGCGGAACTGGTCTGCCGTCACCGTGGTCGGGCGCGCCTGGGGCATCTCGACCACGGTCGTCACACCACCGGCGACCGCCCCCGCCCCACCGGCCGCGAACCCTTCTTTATCGTCCTTCCCGGCCGGCTCCCAGAAATGCGTATGGGCGTCGATCGCCCCCGGCAGCACCAGCA
>JBBJOE010000224.1:0-5153 GCA_037721765.1 Thermomicrobiales bacterium | reverse complement strand
CGACCGCCTGGGCGACGTAGAACGCCCCGGACAAGTTCACCTCGATGACCCGCTGCCACTCGGCGGCCGTGTAGTCCAGGGCGGGCTTGCGGTCATTGATCCCGGCCGCGTTGACCAGGATGTCGATCCGCCCCGTCACTTGCTCGACCGCCGCGATCGCCTTGGCGATCTGCTCCGGCCGCGTCACGTCTAACCGGACCGCCAGCACCGGGCTATTGCGGGGCCGCGTCGCCAGGCGGGCGGCGACCTTGGCGGCGTCCAGGTCCAGGTCGGCCACCGCCAGTCGGGCTCCGAAGTCGGCCAGCCCGGTGGCGATCGCCGTCCCGAGCGCCCCGCCCCCGCCAACGACCAGCGCGACCCGGCCCCGCAGGTCGAACACCGTCGCGAACTGCCCCGGCCGATAACGGGGCGATTCCCGCTCGGCCGCCGGCGTACCGTCCGGGGTCTCCCCCTCCTTGATCAGGCGCAGGTGGCCCCGTCGCTCCTCGTCGTCGGTCACCGTGACGTCTCCTGCGCGGCCGCGGGGGGTGCGTGGTCCGGCCGCGCCGCGCCGGGGGCCAGGTCACGGCGGGGACTCAGCGTGTTCATCGTCTCGACGACCTCGTCACCGACCACGGCCGCGCCGTGGGCGACCCCGCCCGGGATCACCGCGACCTGCCCCGGTCCCATCTCGACCCGGTCTAGCCTGCCGTCCCGCCCGGCAATCTCGAAGGCGATCCGCCCGCGCAGCACGACGGTGACTTGCTCCTGGGGGTGGGCGTGGTTGGCAAAGACCGCCCCGGGCGAATAGACATACCGGATCATGGTCTGCCGTCCCCCGTGGATCACCTGCCGCCGGACGCCGGGCCCGGCCTCCTCGGAGGGCACATCGGACCAAGCGATCACCACCGGGGCCGGACCGTCCTCACCGAAGGCGGTGGCGGCAATTCCCGACTCGTCGGTCACCTCGCCGGTCACCTCTTCGGGTCCCGGCGCCGGCATCCCCGCCCCGACGGCCACCTCACCCGGGAGCCCCGGACCAGAGCGCTCGCTCAAAAGATCACCCAGCCCGCCAGGAGGGCAAACGCCAGGATCGCCAGGACCGGGCTCGCGACCCCCAGGCCCCAGATCACGAAGAGCACCGCCGCGACCAGCAGGATCGCCCCCAGCGACAGCAGGTAGACCCGTTGGACGGGGTTGAGCAGGGCGTCGTGGGGGCGGAAATCGAGCGGGTGCCCGGGGGTGCGCAGGTCGGAGCCGGCCAGCACCTGGCGGGCCTGCCGAATCCGGGCTGCACGTTCGTCCTCCGTCGGTTGGCTGCTCACGCGGCACCTCCACGGCTGGGGCTGGGCTCGGCATCGGGGCGGCACCGTATGCGACCGGCGGCGACAGATGACGGCATGGCACGGCCGCCCAATGATAGCGGATTCCGGACGCCGCCCCGGTCCGGTCGCACCCGCGTCATCAGGCAAGGAGTCCGCTCGCTGCGCCCTCTCGCACGGGATCCGCGTGGTTGGTCGATGCGCGGTCGTTCGCGAGGGGGGTGACCTCGTGTCCTCCCGGTTCACGCGGGCGACTGGTCCCGGTGAGCCCCCGATGGTCCGATGTCCGGCTCGTCGACCGGACCCCGTAGCACCTGACGTGGGTTCCGCTGCCGAACGGACGGTCCCCAGAAGGGAGGGTCGAGCGGAGCCCCCACCTGTTCGCCGCTCGGCGTGGTCATACGCGGACCGGCCAACGGGACGCCGCGCCGCCCGGCTCAGGGAGCGTCTTCGCCCCTCGCCCTGGCCGGGCCGTCATCGAGACCAGCGACGGCCCGCCACAGGTAGACCACGACGACCTTCACCCCCCCGGCGACCACCAGCATCAGCCCGCCGAGGGTCACCACCGGCGCCCCGGCGACAATTCCCACCAGGACGGCCACGATGCCGGCGACGACGAGCAGGTAGGAGACGATCCGGAGACGGCGCATGGGGTCCCTCGAAGGCATGTGAGAAGCGGGGGGAATGGCGGGTCACGGCCGATGATACGGAATCCGGATAATGCCTCAATGTTCGATGCCCATCGTAGGGGAGGACCTCGTGTCCTCCCGGGCCACGGTGGTGCGGCGTTCCGGTGATCACCGATGCTCCTATGGGTGAGTGATCATCCGGATTCCGTATGACTCGGGTCGCCGGGCCATAACCGGGATGGTTCCGGTGGTCAGGGGCGGATGTGCCCCGGACCCGCGAGCGGGTCGGGGACGGGACGGATCACGGCCGGACCGCACGGGCCAGCCGGACCCGCAGCCCGCGGGATGGTGAGCGTCGTCGCCTTCACCATGGTCCGGCCAGCGTGGTGGGCGATGGTGGGGGAGGGGTTAGGCCACGCCTAACCGAGGTGCTTGCTGGGTCAGCCAGGGACGAACCGCGGCGTGCCCCCGGCGGCGTCTGCCTCGGTGTAGACCGGTTCCGGCTCGGCCCCGACGGCCTCCGCCACCTTGACGGCGAGGTCGTTGACCGGGTCGGCGAAGAAGCCCATGGTCGTCGCCGTCACCGTGCCGTCCGGGTCGATCAGGTAGACCGTCGGGGTGGCGGTGATGTCGAACGCCCGGGAGACGGGGTAGTCCTCCGGGTCCAGCAGGATCGGGAAGGTCAACCCGGAGCGCCGGGCGAACGAGCGGGTGATGTTCTCCGAGTCCTGCGACAGGCCCAGCACCCGCAGGCCGCGGGGGCCGTATCGCTCGTGCAGTCGCTGCAGGAAGGGGAACATCGTCTTGCTGGCCGCGCACGAACTCTTGTACAGGCCGAGCAGCACCGGCCCGTCGGCCAGCGCCCCGGCCAGGGTCCACTCGTTCCCCCCGACATCATTCAGGGGCATATCCACCACGGGCACGGTACCGCCCACGTCCAGGGCCGCCATCAGTCTGACTCCTCTCCAGATTCCCACCGGTCCCCGGGCCGGGCCGCCGCCGCGCGACGGGCCGACCCGGGGCCATCTCATGCCGCGAAGCGTAGATGATCGCTCCCCGTTTGCGTAGGGACTCGTTCCCGGCAGACGCACCGGCGCTCCACGCGGGGCTGGACGGACCGTTCCCGGGAATCCGGGTCGTCGCCGGGCTCCCGGGAACCACGCGGACCGGCTCGCCGTCCACACTGGTGACCCGGATGGTCTGATCCTCGCGACGCCGGTCCGATCGGACCATATGGGCAGCACCCACGGCCGCACCGCGGGTCCCGCCCATATCGGATCCCGGCCATCGGCCGCCAACGCGACGTGTGACGACGAGGCCGGCCGATTCCCCGGAAACGGATCGCCACGGGCTCCCGACTGCCCGGGCGACCATCGGTTCCCACCCAGCGCCGGTCGAACGCCAGCGCGGCGCTGGGCGAGCGCCGATAGACCATGGCGACGTCCAGCGATGCCAATCACGCCGCCGATCCACCAAGCCAGGCTCGGCCGAAGACGTTCCCGGTAGCCCGCCGGAGATCATGAGACGGTCGCCGACGGGCGCGATCGACCGACCACGCTTGGCGGGACCACGACGTTGCCACGGTGCCGAACGATCGCCGGCGGGCCGCGAGCGAACCCGTATGATCAAGCCGCACGATCACCGGCCAGACTGCCCGGTCCCAGGGCCCCATGTCCCGGCACCACCCCCGATCGGAATGAGCCCATGGACGACGCCACGCCACCAGCCCCGCCGTCCCGGACGATCGACGCGGGCCGCTTCGAACGGGCGATCACCGCCTGGGGCGCCGGCGCCCGGCTCGGCGACCCGCTCGGCGGCGGCGCCCGCAACGATGTCCGCGAGGTCAGGATCGGCCCGGCTCGCCACGTCGCGCGGTGGAGCCCCCGGCCCGGCCCGGCCCTCGACTAGGAACTGGGACTGCTTGCCGCCTTGGCTGGAGCCGGACTCCGCGTCCCCCGTCCCATCCCCACCCCGGACGGCCGCCTCCGGGTGGACGGCGTCATCCTGACCACCTGGCTCGACGGCGACCCGCCCGCCTCGGACGCCGATTGGCGATCCGTGGGCACGACGCTGGACCGCCTCCATGCCCTGGGCCGGGACCGGGGCCAGCGCCCGGGATTCGCGAGCGCGACCGACCTCCTGACGACCACGCGCGGCGGCGACATCGATCTCGACGGGATGCCTCCGGACGTGGTGGCGACATGCCGCCTGGCCTGGGCTGCCCTCCCCGCCGGACTCGCCAGCGTGGTCCACGGCGACCCTGGCGCGACGAACGTCCGTCTCTGGCGGGGCGAGGCCGGGCTGATGGACTGGGACGAGGCCCGCGTCGACCTCCCCCTCCTCGACCTGATCGCCCTGCCACTCCCCCGGGCCGAAATCGCCCGTCTGGCTGGATATCCGCATCCGGCGCCCACCCTCGCCGCCGCCCACCGGGCCGCCCTGGCCTGGGAAGTCGCGAACGGCTGGACCGTCGAGCCCGCCTACACCCGCCGCTGCCTGGCCCGCCTTCTGGCCAGCGAGGCAACCTGACCATCAAGGATCATCCGCTTCCCCGACCATCTCCCAGATTGGCCCATTCTCCTGCATCCTACCGTCTACCGTCTACCGTCTACCGACTTCCGTCTTCCGTCTTCCGACTTCCGTCTTCCGACTACCGACTCGGCCACCACGTCGAGAATCGCCCCTTGGAGGATCGCCACGTCGGCGGGCCGGGTCGCCCAGTTGTCGAACGCCGCCCGGATCGCCGCCTTGCCGTCCCAGACCGTCCCGGTGACGAACGCCCGGCCGTCGGCCTGCAGCCCGGCCACGACGCGCCGGTTCAGGTCGTCCGTCGCCGCCGCGTCCGGGCCCGCCGGAGCCACCCGGAAGCAGACGATGATCGTTGGCGCCGGGGCCAGCAGCTCTAGGCCGGGCGTCGCCTCGACCCAGGCCGCGAAGCCCGCGGCGTTGTCCAGGCAGCGCTCGACCATCTCCCGGTATCCCTCCCGCCCCGCCGCCCGCAGGGCGCACCAGACCGGCAGGGCCCGCATCCGCCGCGACATCTCCGGCCCCAGGGCACTCGGTGCCGGCCCATCTCCGGCGGCGGGGGTGAGATAGGCTCCGCCGGAGGCGAAGGCTGCCCGGGCGCTGGCCGGGTCCCGCAGGAGGGCCACGCCGCAGTCGTAGGGGACATTCAGCCACTTGTGGCCGTCGGTCGCCACCGAGTCGGCCCGTTCGACCCCGG
>JBBJOE010000223.1:0-5191 GCA_037721765.1 Thermomicrobiales bacterium | reverse complement strand
CTCCAGCGCTCGATGTCCCAATTCCTCACCGCCAGGGTCTTCGCCAGCATCGTCATCCTTTCGGCCATGGGCGTCGTCCTCTTCCTCGCCGTCTCCGCCGTCGAACGGTGGCTGACACCCTGGCGCCGGATCGAGGACCGATGATCGACCGACCTGCCATGTCGCCCCCTGCCGGCGGCTCTCCCGACGGCTCTCCCGGCGGCTCTCCCGGCGGCTCTCCCGGCGGCTCTCCCGGCGGGACGGAAGGCACGAGCGCCCGCCTCCGGGCCCTGGCCGACCCGATCTGGCGAGCCCACCTCGACCATCCCCTGGTCCGCGGCATCGGCGACGGCACGCTCGACCCCGCCCGGTTCGCCGTCTGGCTTCGCCAGGACTACCTCTTCCTCCGCGATTACGGCCGCGTCCTCGCCCACGCCGCGGCCCGCGCCCCCGATCCCGCCGCGATGGCCCAATTCGCCGCCCTGCTCCACGAGACGCTGGCCACCGAGATGGACCTGCACCGCTCCTACGTCGCCGGGTTCGGCATCACGGTCGCCGACCTCGAGGCCGAGACGATGCTGCCCACGACGCGGGCCTACACCGATTTCCTGGTCCGGGTCGCCGCCACGGCCGACGTGGCCGAGGTCTACGCCGCCCTCCTGCCCTGCGTGTGGGGCTATAGCTGGCTTGGCCAGGAACTCGCCCGGCGCGGCCCTCCGCCGGACGATCGCTACGCCCGCTGGGTCGCCACCTACGCCGACCCCGCCTTCGCCCTCCTCGCCGCCCGGTGCCGCGATCTGCTCGACGCGGCGGCCGACGACCTCACCGGCGCCGCCCGCGCCCGGGTCGGGGCCGCCTTTCTCCTCTCCAGCCGCTACGAACTCGCCTTCTGGGACATGGCCTGGCACGGTGAATCCTGGCCCGGCCCCCCGATCGGAGTCTCGTCCCCTTGATTACCTTCACCGTCGCCCCGGATCTCTTCGCGCTCTTCCCCGGCCTGTCCGTGGCAGGCGCCGTCGCCCACGGCCTCGACAACCAGACGGCCAACCCGGCCACCGGCGCCCGCTGGCACGCCGCCTGGCGCGCGGCCTCGACCCTCGGCTCCTCGTATCCCAATGCCCAATCGCACCCCCACGTCGCCCCCTGGCGCGAGGCGATGCGGGCGGCGGGCGCCGCTCCGAAGCAATTCCCCAGCTCGATCGAGGCGATCCTCCGCCGGGCCATGAAGGGCGGCGAGCCGTTCGCCATCTCCCCCCTCGTCGATGGCTACAACTCCGTCTCCCTCGACCTCGTCATCCCCGCCGGCGGCTTCGACCTTGACGACCTGCCGGCCGGCCTCGAACTCCGTCGCACGGTCGCCGGCGACACCTTCCTCACCCTCGGCGACGCCGAGGCGATCGTGGTCTCCCCCGGCGAGTACGGCTATGCCTCCGGATCGACGGTCCTCACCCGCCACATCGCCTGGCGCCAGTCCCGCCGGGCCGCCATCACCGCCGGAACTCGCTCGGTCGTCCTCTTGAGCGAGATCCTGCCCGGGGTCGAGGCCGCCACACCCGGCATCGCCGCCCGCGTCGCGTCCGCCCTGGCCACCCTGCTCCGCGACGATTTCGGCGCCGACGCTATTCCCTTCCAGATTGATGAGGCCCATCCCGCGATCTCGCTCCGCCCCTGACGACATCCCCGAGACGCTCGCATTGGTGCCGACGATGAGCTGCATCCTCGCGATCGGGCAGACCGGCCCCGCCCTCGATCTCCAGATAGCTCCCGTCCCCCGGCGAACGTGGGCCCCACCCTCCGGGGTGTAGCCCACGCCTGTGACTCGCTGGCCGTTGACGGCGTCCCCGGGGTCACCATACTGGGGAAGAGTCAGCCACCTGCCGTCGCCACCTGAGCACCAGAATAGGGACCTCCGTGCCAACATCGACCGTCTTCGCCACGACCGACCGGGAAATCGTGCCCGGCCTGTCCACCCACTGCGCCGGGTGCCACGCCCCCCTCGATGATCTCCACGGCTGGTGCGGCAACTGCCGCGTCGCCCTCTGTTTCCCCTGCGGCCGGACGCACTTCTGCACCCCGTCATGTCCGGCCCAAGGCTGCCACGCCGGGCTCTGCGTCCGGGAGGTGCGTGATGGCGTCCTCTCCGCCGGCTGGGGGTTGCCGAACCAAACGTAGGGACACGGGTAGGACGGGGACGGCACCGATCAGACCGATCAGACGCGTCCTGCCCCCAGGGCCAGCACGGCGGCCGCCGTCCAGTTCTCGACCCCGGACTCGGCGGCCCCCGCGTCGGTGGCGGGGTCCAGCAGACCGAGCGGTGACACCAGGAACCGCTGCTCCCCCGGGATGTGCGGGAGGACCCGGCTCGTCACCAGGACCCGTGGACCGGGGCAGGACGAGACCACCACCGAGATCAACGGCGCGGCCAGCATCACCTGTCCGAAAGGTGTCCAACACCAGGAGCCCGGGACGTTTCTGGAAGGATCCCGCCAGGCGATCGCCGGGAGATCGCCCCGCCATCCCCACTCACCGCATTCCCACGACCCGGGCGATCGCCGCCGGGACCAGCGCCGCGTCTACCAGCGGAGCGAGATCCACGAACCATGGGCCAGCTGGGACGTCACCGGCCATCGTCTGGGCGACCCGGACGGCGAGCCGGCACTTCCCCCTCACTCGATGGCCGCCCTGCTGGCCCCAGACCCCGACGGGCGGACCGGGGGCGCGGCGGCGCGGCGGCGCGTCCCTCCCGACCCCGTGCGGTGGGATCGCCCGGGAAGCGACGCCAACACGAAGGGGGATGGCCACGCCATACGCACTCACCGCCTTCCGTCTTCCGACTTCCGTCCTGCGATAACCTTTCCCATTCGTGGGTCTGCGGTGGTGCCGCGGTGGCACCCTCCGCCGCCCTAGATCGTTCGGAGCGTGACGGTGTTTCAGGATCTCCATATCTTCGATGTCCACGCCCATTTCCCAATCAAGGGCGACGTCGCCATGGGCGGCGGCGGGCGCACCCGCGAGACGGGCCGGATCGACGACCCCGCCGCGCGGGAGCGCCAGGCGCTTCGCCAGCGCTCGCTCGACCACACCCGTCACCAGTGGCGGATGGCCTTCGACTTCCCCGAGCCAGAGACCGGTGCACGCTCCAGCGAGGAGCAGGCAGAGCGCTGGGTTTCCGAACTCGACCGCCACGGCCTGGAGCGGATCGGCTTCGTCACCGGCCGCGACAACGACGAACTGGCCCGCGTCGTGGCGATGTACCCCGACCGCTTCGTCGGCTTCGCTCACCACGACATCACCCGCCCGGACGCTGTCGCCGAACTGGAGCGAGCCGTCACGACCCTGGGCCTGAAGGGCCTCAAGCTGCTCGCGCCGACCCTGCCGATCCTGATTAACGACCGCTCGCTCTACCCCGTCTGGGAGGTCTGCGAGCGACTCGGCATCCCCGTCCTCAGCCACTTCGGCATGCTCGGCGCCGCCGGTGGCGTGTCGTACCACCCCAACATGTCGCCGGCCGTCCTCGAACCCGTCGCCCGCGACTTCCCGACCGTGGACTTCATCATCCCCCACTTCGGCATCCAGCACGTCACCGACCTCCTCTTCCTCTGCTGGTCCTGCCCCAACGTCAACGTCGACACCTCGGGCTCCAACCAGTGGGTCCGCTGGATGCCCTACAAGCTGACCCTGGAAGACCTCTTCCAGCGCTTCTTCGAGACGATCGGCCCGGAGCGCATCCTGTTCGGCAGCGATTCGAGCTGGTTCCCCCGCGGCTTCGCCCTCCGCTATCTCCAGGACCAACTCCGCATCTGCCGATTCATGAACATGACCCACGACCAACTCCAGATGATCTTCGGCGGCAACGCCGCCCGGATCATGAACGTGCCGCTCGGCGACCGGGTCTAGCGGCCTCCAGTTCACTGGCGGAATAGAACTTGCCGGATTCACGTTGCGTCCAAGACCACGGACCTACCGCCCGTCGCTCGGGGTCAACCCGATTCCCCACGACGCACTCACCCAGGAGGAGACGAATGACCGCTGACGACCGAACTCACGACGACACGACCTCGATCACCGGGCGGCGCCTCGACCGCCGGACCGTCCTCCAGGCAGGGGCCGCCGCCGCTGGCCTCGCCGCCACCGCCCGCCTCGCCGGCCCGGCCTCCGCCCAGAACGCCACGCCCGCCGGCACTCCGGCTCCGTCCGGCTTTAATACCGCCTCCCTCCAGGTCAGCGGTCCGGTCGAGATCGAGTACTGGCAGTACGAGCTGGCGTCCAAGACGGCGCTCGTCAACGAGTTGATCCCCGAGTTCCAGGCCGCCAACCCCGGCATCACCGTCCGGCACGTCAACTTCCCCTACGACGACTTCCGCCAGCAGGTCGCCGCCGCCGTCCAGGCCGGCGAGGGGCCGGATGTCCTCAACGTCTACTACGGCTGGATCCCGGCCTACGTCCAGCAGCAGTTCCTCGTCCCCTTCCCGGAGGACATCTTCCCGGCCGCCACCATCGAGTCGGCCTACTTCCCGATGGTCCAGGCGGCCAAGGTCGGCGAGAGCTACTACGCCCTGCCGACGGCCGTCCGCACCCTGGCGATGTTCTGCAACATGGACCTGCTCAACGCCGCCGGCGTCCAGCCACCGACCAACTGGGAGGAGACGGTCGCCGTTGCCAAGGCGACGACGGTCAAGAACGGCGACACCTTTGAGGTGGTCGGCATCACCTGGGACATCGGCGGCCAGGGCCACAACTGGTGGCGAGAGGCGCTCACCCGCCAGAACGGGCTGGTCCCCTACACGGAGGACAACCGCACCCTGCGCTGGTCCGAGCCAGAGGGCGTCGAGGCCTTCGAGTACCTCGCCTCGTTCCTGACCGAGCACGACGTGACGCAGAGCGGGTTCCAGACGGACGGCGCCACCGCGTTCGCCGCCGGTTTGGCCGCGCTCCACGTCGATGGCTCCTACCGCGTCGGGTCGCTGGCGAACGACGCGCCGGACCTCAACTACGCGATCGTTCCCCTGCCGGCCAACAAGGAGCAAGCGAGCTTCGCCTCGTTCTGGGCTAACACCATCACTCGCAACGCGGCCGAGGGCGACAAGATGATCGCCTCTGCCAAGTTCATCGAGTTCCTCTCGTCCGAGGAGGTGATGCGCCGCTGGACCCCGGCCGTCGGCGAACTCCCGGCCCGCCAGGCCCTGGCCGCCGACCCGGCCCTGCTCGCCAA
>JBBJOE010000222.1:0-5192 GCA_037721765.1 Thermomicrobiales bacterium | reverse complement strand
ACGACAACGATCGACCGCGCCACGACCCTCCTAGGCAGCGCACGGGCCATCGAGCGGGCCGAGACGATGCGAGAGCGGGCCACCGAGCACGACGACGAGGCCGCGGCTGCCTACTGGTACGGGGTCGGCCACGCCCTGACCGAGGCCACCGCCTAACCGCCCGACCGCGCGCCTCACCACGAGGAGACCCGACCATGACCAAGCCCACGACCGATACCGTCCCCGTCTACGGCCCGGAGATAAGAGCCCTCGCCAAGCTCACCCCCGAGGACACCAACCGCCCCGCGCTGAACGGTATCAGGCTCGCCGGGGAGTACGCCTACGCCGCCGATGGGTACGTCCTGATGGGCGCCCAGGTCCGCCGCGAGGTTCCCGCCGAGGGATCGAAGGCCATCGACCCGGGCGCCGTGACCCTCGACGCCCACCCGTTCGCCGCCGCCGTGAAGTCCGCCAGGAAGAACGACCCCGCCGTCGTCACCAGCATCACGCCCGGCATGGCCCTCGTCCACTCCGGCATCACCACCACCGGCGTCGGCGTCATCGACCACACCTACCCCGACCTGACCACGGTCATCGCCGGGTTCGTCGCCAAGGAGCCCGTCGCCACCATCACCGTCAGCGCCGAACTGCTGGCCGCCCTGCTCACCGCCGTCAAGACCGCCGCCGGTACCGCGACCAGGAACCACGACACGCCCGTCACCCTCGCCATCTACGACGATGGCTCGCCCGTCGCCGTCAAGGCCGTCAACGTGGACCGCGATATCTTCGGCTTCCTGATGCCGATGACCTGTGGGGAAAACACCGAGGCGGGGCGACACGACCGGATCAAGACCATCGGCACCGCCACCGGGGAGGTGACACCATGACCCTGGCCGAGGCCGTCGCCCTGGCCACCTTCTTCGCCGTCCTGACCATCTGGCACTACGGGGGAGGCTGGTTCGCCCTCGCCACCATCGCCGCCATCTTCGCCGCCTGGCACATCGCCCAAGGAGACCAGCCATGATCCGTTTCCGCGCCGTCAGGTTCTTCGGTGGCCACGTCGCCCACGTCCCGCCGGAACCCGTGGCCACCGCCGCCGACCTCGCCACCCTGGCCCAGCAGGTCGCCACGCTCGCCGAGGTCCTCGCCGCCACCCTCGACACCGACGTCCGGCCCAGGCTCCGCACCGTCGCCGCCGTGGCTCGCACTCTTTCCGACGAGGACGAGACGCCTCGATGCCCCGTGGACCGCACGTAGGCCCCGTCACGCGATGTGACGGGGCCTCGCCGTGTCATCCGCCATCGTCACCGCGCCAGGGACCAGGTGGGCCATCGTAGGAGGTCCCCATCCTCCTCCCGACCGGCGGCACCAGGTCATCGAGCATCGTGGTCCTGGCGTGGAGCCGCAACGCGGGGTACGGGTCGCCTCCCCCGCACAAGCATGGTTCCGGCGGGGGAATACTCACCATCGGCGTGTCGTTGTTGTCGTCCACTACACCGCCTCCGCCATGCTCACCCGGACCCACCCAGCCCGGTCGTCCGGGTCGGCCTTGACCTGCTCGATGTCCATACCCACCACCTGATCGTCGTCCACCATCCACCCCGCGTCGGCCAGCCCATCGACCAAGCCTTTGAGCGCGTGACAGGCCGCCTGGAAGTCACACCGGCGACGCGGCTTAGGCCAGGCGATGACGCACAAGAGGCGGACCGGCCCCGCCCAGACCTCCCCGCCGGGCACGACCTCGCGAGCATACTGATACGTCACCGCCCGTAACGACTTGGCGTGCGGACCCCAGACGTAGTGTTTCAGACGACGTTGTGCGTTCGGCAGCAACACGCTGTCCGGAACCATCGGAATCGTCACGGTCAGCGTCGCCCCACCCATATCACCCACCCTCCCCGGTCACGACGCGCAACCGTTCCACCGCCTCGATGAGGGCCACGTCGGCCTCGACGTAGGCCGTCACGTCACCATCGTCTTCGTCGGACTCGTCGTATGCCCGAGCGGCGTCAACCCACGCCATCGCCGCGTCGCACACCGCCGCCATCGCCTCGACCCGTCTCCCCATCACCCCACCTCCCATGCCTTCTGGTTCACGCTGGCCGAACTCAGCCGCCGGGGCGGGACGTAGTTCAACCCCCCGTCCCACCGGCACATCTCCTGCCCCGGGTCCCTGGCCCCCGGCCTCACCCCCCAGATGGTAAACGCCTCGTCGAGCGCCTCGACCGTGGAGAGGCGACGCCAGTACGTTACCGCCCGGTTGACCTCGTCGTTGATCCGGTCAATCCATACGACCCGCTCCCCCGCCACGCGGATGGATTCCCTCACCGCGTCGTCCCGCTTAGGATGGGTGGCCAACGTCGGGTCGGCCAACCGCTCGTCGAGACGGGCCAGCCGGGCATCGTAGGCCCTCACCTGGGCCACCAGCGCGTCGGCCTCCTTCCGACGTGTCCGCATGCACTCAAGGGCATTGCGTTCCTCCTGGGTCATCCTGGGCGGTCCTGTGGCCATCGTGGCAACGAGCGCCTTCCCGCCGACCGTGATACTCACCCCGCCCCCTCCCCCTACCAGTCAATCCGGGACGGGTTGCCCCGGATCGTGGCCTCGTCGTCCTCGTCGCTGCGAGTGTGATACCCGCATCCGAGACACTGCGTCCCCACGCCGACCTCGTCGCCGTCCTCGTTCTGCGCCCAGTCGCCGACCTCCGTCCGGTCAGAACCGCATATCGGACAGTTCGTCACCCGACCACCTCCTTCTCCGCCGCCCGTATCGCGTCGTACCCCGCCGTGTAGTCCCACAGGCGACCCAGCCAAGCGTCCTCATAAGGGGAGTGCTCCCTGTGCCGGGGGTGGGCGAGAAGCCAGGCGTCCTCGGTCGTCAGCCGGTCCGCCATCGCCGCCACGTCCCGCCGCAGTTCCGGCAGGTGCGACCCGACCATCTCCCGCCTCGCCTCCTGCTCCTTGGCCGTGCCCCGCTTCGCCATTGCCTCTATCGCCCGCGTCATCCACTCTGCCTTTTTGGTCAATGGCCCCGGCTCCGGTAGCCAGTCCGGTCGCTCTTCCCTGTCCATGCTGCTCTCCTCCTCGACATGCCAAACACCAATGCATCCCGTCGCGGGGCGAAGGCGCCCCACATTCCACGCAGGTCGGGCCTTCCTCGTTGAACAGCGGCCTCGACTTCGACGACCCGTCCGTGGTCATTCCCTTTCTCCTTTCCTTTCTGACCAACTACTAAAAGTAGTTTGGTCACAAACCTTTTTGGGGGCTCCCGGAACGCCAGAAGCGGTACGGGCTTCCCCGTTTCCCGTCCCCGACCCGGACGACTTTTCCGTCCCGGATCAACTCTTCCAACGCCCGTCTCGCGGTCGCCCTCGCTATCCCCGTGGCTTCGAGGATGTCCTTCTCTTCGGCGGCGAACCCCTCCCGGTCCGGCACCGCCATCATCACGGCCGCCAGCGCCTCGGCATGGGCTACCGCCGCCCCGTCACCGCGTGAGACATACTCTCCGGCCTCGGTTAGTTCCACCATCTGCTCGTCGGGCGTCTCGTCGAACCGGGACAGCGAGGTCAGCTTGCGGAGAGTCGGCCGGGCGTTGCCTTCCGATCGACTGACCTGGACCACGATGTCCACCGCCCCGCCGAACGCGGACGACCCCCGGGCGCTATCTCCCACGTCGCCGCCCGACTTCCGTTCGTGCCGCAGAACGACGACGCCCAACCCGTCGGCCGCTGCCGCCAAGAGGGGACCGACCGCCTCTAACGCCGCCCCGGCATTGTTCTCGGCATCCCCCTTCAATCCCGCCCAATGGGCCAGGGTGTCCACCACCACCAATTTGGCCCCGACCTCGTGCGCCTTGATCCGAGCCATGCCCACGACCTCCTCCCATCCCATCCCCTGCGCCCGGGACCAGTACAGGATGTGAACGTCGTCCGCCGTGAGCAACCCGGCCCGCCGCAGTGCTTCCCGGTACGACCCCTCGTTCTGCTCGGTCAGGTAGACGACGCTCGTCTTCATGGTCGGCTGACCCAGGAACGGGCGACCCTTCCGCACCGCCGCGATCAGTGCCATGACGAGCGTGGTCTTCCCCCCTTTGATCTTGCCGTCGATCTCGGTCACGGCCCCGGCGGCGACGTATCCGAGCGCGATCCACTCCGGCCTCTCGGGCGTCGCTTCGGCCGTTTCCCTGGCCGTTACCCACATGCTCTTTCTTTCTGACCAAACCTCTCCTATAGGCTGGTCAGAAAGCATCTCCCACTCCGGAGCCGCCTCGACCAGGCGTCGCAACCCCTCCGCCGTGCCGCCGTCTTCGAGCCAATCAACGGCATCCCCCTTCAGTGGCAGGCCGGGCAGTGTGAGGACCTTGGTCGATGCGGCGATGCCCACCAGGCCCCGGGCGACCATCTCGGCATGCTGCTTTCCCGGCTCATCGTTGTCCGGCAGGATGACGACGTTCCGTCCTTGGAGATAGGCCGCGTGTTCAGCCTTCCACTTCTTCGCCCCGCCGTCGTTCGTCGTGGCGACCACATCCTCATCCAGGAGGCGTTCGGCGACCTTTTCCCCCTCAACGACGAACACCGTCTCGTCGGCGAGGTCCACCGCGAGCAGGTAGGGCAGTTGGTATGGGGGCCACGGGTCGGGTCCCTTCCCCATTGCCCATACACCCTTGGCGTTCAGGTGCCAGGGCCGGATGTCCTTCCCGGTCGCCGTGTCGCGTCGCCGTACCTGCCACCGTTCGACCCAGTCGGCATCGTAGTAGGTGTAGACGGTCGCCTTGCTCCCGACGGTAATGCGTGGCCCTTCCCGCCACGGCGGCCGGTCGTCCGGCACGTCCACCCCGAGTGCCTTGGCCAGGGCCATCGCCCCCCCGCCCATGGACTCGTGGCACGCCTGTGTCCGGCACGTCCAGGCCGCCTTCTCCCGGTTCCAGTCGGCCGACGGGTGGTCGTCCTGGTGTCCGGGGTTTGGGCAGGTGAACCGGACCTCTCGCCCGTGCGCCCGACCGTTCCGACCCATCGTCGCCCGGTCAATCTGGTCGAGGAACTCGGGGTGATCCTGAGGATCGAAGGTCACGACCACGCCCCCGTGCCGACGACTGTCGGGACGAGGTCGCTCGGGTATACTTGGTTCATCGCGGCGTCTCCTACTTGCTCTAGGGGCGACCGTGAGAGCGTCGGTAGGGTTGTCCGCCCTACCGGCGCTCGCTTTGTAGGGGGC
>JBBJOE010000221.1:0-5216 GCA_037721765.1 Thermomicrobiales bacterium | reverse complement strand
GCCGTCCTCGCCGCCCCGGTCGGGGCGGCTTCCCTGCTGCTCTTCGACAGCCTCTCGATCTCCGGCAACTGGGCGGATCGGACCTTCGCCCTGGCTGAGGGCGAAGTGCCTGGTCCCTCCGACGACGCCCCGATGGCCGCCAACGACACCGGCGCCGACCCTGCCGCGCCGGTCGGAGTCGGCGAGGTCGTCGTCACCGATGAGTGGGCGGTGGAACTCCTGGAGGTGGTCTCCGGCAATGGCGTCTATGCCCTGTACCCGGCCAGCGACTACCGGACCACCGCCCTCGGCGCCGCCGCCGCATCGGACCCGGGAGATGCCGACGGGGACGGGGCGATCGGCTGGCTGGCGATCCGGGTCCGGGTCACCAACCTGGAGACCGGCGAGGCGACGGTTCACTTGCCGGCGACGGCGATGGTCCTCTCCGGCGCCGACGGGGAGCCGATCGCCAACACGATCGTGCTGACTCCCCCGTCGCCGGACGCCAGCGGCCCGTATGTGCCGGGAATAGCCCGCGAAGGCTGGGTGGCCTTCGAACTGCCGGCCTCGGCTGAGGTCGCGGGGGTCAGGTTCCTCCCCTTCCTGACCGGCGATGATCCCCGGTACCTCGCCGTTGATTAGCGTGGGCGTTCGCCGGTGACGATCGGCACCTCCTTCTTGATCGTCCTGGTCCTCCTGGTCAGCCTGGCCTGGTACGGGCTGCAGGTCCATGCCCTGCGCGACCTCCGGCGGCGGCCCCGGGTGCGTGGCGACAACAAGGTCCTCTGGGCCCTGCTGATCCTCTGCCTCCCGATCGGCGGGGCGCTGATCTACCTCAGCGCCGGCCCGACCAGCTTCATCGCCCGCCCGGACGCCCGGACCACCCGCCCCGGTATCCGGCCCCGCTCGCTTGAGCCTCGCCCCCGGCCCCCGCGCGACCCGCACCGGTGAGACCGCCCCGGCCGGTATCAGCGGTGTCCGGCGGCGTGCGGCCGGACACTCGATCATGGTCCCGGACGCCGATGGGCCGGGAGCGGCCCGGGACACGATCGGGCCGGGCGGGGCCGGGAACGAAGCGGGACCCGCTATACTCTTCTTCCTATGAATCACCCGATGCTCCTCCCAACGAGCGACCCAAGGGAACACGGTGCGCCCACGGCTAACCGGGGTACGGCCATCCTGTGGTCTGACGCCTTCCTCGGCCACGACACCGGCCCCCACCCCGAGAACCCCGGTCGCCTGCGGGCGGTCCACGCCGAACTGGCGCGGCTCGACCTCCTGGACGGGCGGACCGATGTCCCCTTCGGCGAGGCCACCGACGAGCAGCTCGGCCGCGTCCACGGTGCCGCCTACCTTGATGGCCTACGGGCCGTGTCCGGGGCCGGGGGTGGTTCACTTGACCCAGACACGATCGTCCGGCCGGATTCGCTGGCCGTGTCCCGCCTCGCCTCCGGCGCCGCCATCGCGGCGACCGATGCCGTCCTCGCCGGGGTCGTACCCCGCGCATTCGTGTTGGTCCGGCCGCCGGGGCACCACGCCACGCCGGACCGGGGGATGGGCTTCTGCCTCACCAATCACGTCGCCGTCGCGGTGGCCCACGCCCGGGCATCGGGTCTTGGCCGGGTCGCCATCCTCGATTGGGATGTCCACCACGGCAATGGTACCCAGGATGTCTTCTATTCCGACGGCACCGTCCTCTACGCCTCGCTCCACCAGCACCCCGCCTACCCGGGCACCGGGGCGGCGACCGAGACCGGGACCGGCGCCGGGTCGGGGACCACGGTGAACGTGCCCCTTCCCAGGGGGACTCGGGACGAACCGTACCTGGCGGCCTTCGAGGACCATGTCCTGCCCCGGCTGCGGGCGTTCCGGCCGGAGTTGGTGCTGGTCTCGGCCGGGTTCGACGCCCACCGGGAGGACCCCTTGGCCGGGTTGGAGCTGACCGGGGCGGCGTTCGCCGCCCTGGCGGAACGGGTGGTGGGGGTCGCGGCGGAGTTCGCCGGTGGGCGCCTGGTCGCGGTGCTGGAGGGCGGCTACCACCCTCCCGCCCTGGCCCGATGCGTGGTGACGACGTTGGCGGTGTTCGACGGGGCGGAGCCGGACGGTGGCGATGGAGGAGGGCGCGGCGATGGCCAGTAACGGGACGCGACAACCGACCTCCCCCTACCGGGAGGACGACGGGCGGCGCCGCGAGGAAGCGCGGGTCTCCACGCTCCAGAGCCAGGTCGACGAGCTGCGGCAGGCGCTCCGCGAGTTGCTTGGCCGCCAGGCCCGGCAAGAGGAGCAGGCCAAGGTCTACGAGAGCGGTGTGGCCCAGAATCGGCTCAGCCTGGAGCAGGTCCGGCAAGATTCCCAGCAGTCGGCCCAGGCCCGGGCCCTCGACGAGAACCGGACCCGCCAGCAGGTCGCCGACCTGGAGAACCGGTTCGAGGATGCGATCCGGCCGATCCGTTCTCTCCAGGCGCACGTCGGCGAGTTGCTGGAGGCGTCGCGACAGAAGGTCGACACCACCGGCATCTTCGAGCGCCGGTTCGACGAGATCGCGGCGGCGATCGAGCACTTCGCGGCCCAGAACGACCGCAACGCGGTGGTCAATCACCAACTCCGCGACGCCCTGGACCTGCTGCGGACCGAGATTGACCAGATCCACCGCGACGGTCTGCGGACCGAGGACGCGATCAAGATCGTCGACCAGGACGGCCGCCGCCGGGTGGCCGAGGTCGCCGAGACCACCGCCGTCGTCGCCGCCCGGATCGACGAACTCCGGGCCGACGCGGCCCACCTGGCCGACATCCTGGACGAGACGCGGCGATCCCTGGTCCACATCGACCCTACCTTAGAGGAGTTGCGCGAGGTCGATATCGCCCTCCGTGACGACTTTGCCAAGTTCCAGGTCAAGACGGTCGAGACCCAGGCCCTGCTGCGGGACCGGGCCGACGACATCCAGCAGGACAGCGACGCCCGCTTCGACGACCTCCGCCAGGTGATCGAGCAGCGGGCGGAACGCCTCAGCGGTCGCATCGAGGCCCTCTCCGAGACGCACCGCGAGCTGGAGTACCGGATCGCCGCCTTCACCGGGGAACTGGAGGGCCTGCGGCAGGTCGATGCCGGCCTGCGGCGGGACATCTGGTACCTGCACGAGCAGCGGGTCCGCTTCCGGTTCGAGCAGATCCAACAAGAACTTGACCACGTCACCCACCAGCGCCGCGACGCCGAGTCTGGCGCCGAGGAGCGCGGCGCCCCCAAGCCGCGCGGCCGCATGGCCGTGACGGCGGGGGACGTCGATTTCTGAGTCGGGGATGCACGACCGGTGGCCCGGGCGAACTCGCCTGGCCGATGTGGTACTGGAGGAGGGGAGGCGGATGGGACGCGAGCCAGGCCATGACGGGGACACGAAGACGTACCGCATCGCCGTGATTCCGGGTGACGGGATCGGGCAAGAGGTGGTGCCGGAGGGCCTGCGGGTCCTCGACGCCCTCGCCGCGTCATCCGGCGGGCGGTTCGCCTTCCACTACGACCACTACCCCTGGGGCTGCCAGTACTACATCGAGACCGGCCGGATGATGGCCGAGGACGGCCTCGACCGGTTGGCCGGGACCGACGCGATCTACTTCGGCGCCGTCGGCTGGCCCGGCGTGCCGGACCACGTCAGCCTCTGGGGCCTTCGCCTCGCCATCTGCCAGGGGTTCGACCAGAACGCGTGCGTCCGCCCCCTCCGCCTCCTGCCCGGGATCGAGAGCCCCCTCCGCCACGCGACCCCCGAGACGATGGACTGGGTCGTGGTGCGGGAGAACTCCGAGGGCGAGTACGCCGGCATTGGCGGTCGCAACCTGGGTGACAGGCCGGACGGTCGAAACCTCGCCATCCAGTCGGCCCTGTTCACCGAGCACGGCTGCGAGCGGATCATCCGCTACGCCTTCGACCTGGCCCGGACCCGGCCCCGCCGCAAGGTCACCAGCGTCACCAAGAGCAACGCCCAGCAGTACGCGATGGTCCTCTGGGACGAGGTCTTCGCCCGGGTCGCCGCCGGCTACCCGGAGGTCGAGACCGAGCAGTGGCTGGTGGACGCGATGGCGGCCAGGTTCGTCCTTCGCCCGGACACGCTCGACGTCGTCGTCGGCTCCAACCTCTTCGGCGACATCCTCTCCGACCTGGGCAGCGCCCTGGCCGGCAGCATGGGCATCGCCGCCAGCGCCAACCTGGACCCCGAACGGCGTCGCCCGAGCATGTTCGAACCCGTCCACGGCTCCGCCCCCGACATCGCTGGCCAGGGCATCGCCAACCCGGTCGCCGCGATCTGGACCGTCTCCCTGATGCTCGACCACCTCGGCCTCGGGGCGGAGGCGGCCATGGTGATGCGCGCCATCGAGCGGACGACCGCCGCCGGGACCCTCACCCCCGACCTGGGTGGCACCGCCACGACCCGGGAGGTCGGGAACGCGATGCTGGCGGCCCTGGACGCGCCCGATGCTCTTGCCATGCCTGACGCCTGACGCTGGTCGTGGGGACAGGATCGGCGTCGGCTCTCGGTCAATCGGACGATCACGGTCGCACCACGATGACGCGGGGGACGGACCTATCGTGACCACCACCGACGAGCGGCCTGGGCTCGCGGAGCGGGCGTTCATCCCCCTGCCGCTCGGGGCGGTCCGGCCGGCTGGCTGGCTCGCGGCCCAACTCCGGACCCAGGCCGATGGGCTCTCCGGTCACCTGGACGAGTTCTGGCCCGACATCGCCAGGAGTGCGTGGATCGGCGGCGACGCCGGCGGTTGGGAACGGGGTCCGTATTGGCTGGACGGCATCGTGCCGCTGGCGTTCCTCCTGGACGACGAGGGGCTCAAGGCGAAGGCGACCTACTGGGTCAATGAAATTCTGTCTCGCCAGCGGCCCGATGGCTGGTTCGGTACGGCAACGGACACCAAGATCAGCACGGATAAGGATGTCTCTTCTGGCCGCGACCTCTCCAGCTACCGGCACGATCCGTGGCCACGCTATGTCGTCCTCAAGGCGCTCACCCAATATCACGAGGTGACGGGAGACGAGCGCATTCCCCCGGCCATGTCCCGCTTCCTCCGCCGCCTCGATGCCGAGTTGGACGAACACCCCCTCCGCTCCTGGGCCCGGATCCGGTGGGCCGACCTCGTCGTCAGCATCCACTGGCTCCACGACCGGACCGGGGAGGATTGGCTCCTCGCGCTCGCGGCCAAGGTCCACGAGCAGGGTTTCGACTGGCGCGG
>JBBJOE010000022.1:0-18447 GCA_037721765.1 Thermomicrobiales bacterium | reverse complement strand
GTCTCGACCACCGTCTCCTGGCGAGACCGGGGCCGGACGGGGGTGTCGTCGTTCCCCCTGGCCAGGTCCCAGGCCCGCCGCCCGGCGGGGCCGAACCGGGCCGCGACCGGGCCGGGCGGCAGGGTGGCCAGGTCGCCCAGGGTCCGGATCCCGAGGCGTTCCAGGCGGCGATGCAGGTCCGGTGACACGGGGAGCCAGCCGACCGCGACCGGCGCCAGGAAGGCGGCGACCCCGGCCGGGTCGATGATCCTGGTGCCGCCCGGCGGGGCCAGCCCGGCCGCGACCCGGGCCGGGAAGCGACCGGGGCCGACGCCGAGGCGCGGCCGGAGCAGGGGCGGGGAGGAGGCCAGGATCTGGCGGGCGACGGCCTCCGGCGACCCGAGCAGCCGTTCGGAGCCGGCCAGATCGATGTAGAGCAGGCCGGGGTCGTCGGGGTCCAGCTCCACCGCCGGGCTGAGGTCGTCGAGGCGGGCGACGAGGTCGGCGGCGACGTCGGCCTCGCGGAGAGGGTCGGGGGCGAAGACCGTGGCGCCGGGGCAGAGGGCGGTCACCTCCCGGAGCAGCATCCCCGGCCGGACGCCCCGGGCGACCGCTTCCGGATTAGCATCGAGAACGATCGGGCGAGCCTCCGGCGGAGCGCCGAGGACGAGTGGGGCGCCGTCTAGTTCGGGGCGGACTAGCAGGGCGACGCGCAGGGCGAAGTTCGGGACGCAGAGACAGGCGATCGGCATCTGGACACGCCTCGCACGAACGCGATGGGGGCCTGGCGGCGATGCGGGCACCGGCTCCCACGGGAGGAGTGGGGGCGGTCGGGACACCCCCGCATCCCGACCGCTCACTACGTTAGAACATACGTTCTATCTTGACAAGGGAAAGCGCCGAACGATCTGTTGCCCAGGGGGAAACGGGATTCGGGACCATGTCCAGATCGTCGCCGTGAAGCGTGACAGAAAGTCACCGGAGGGGTGAGCCGTTGATGATGCGGTTCGTGTTACCCCAATCGAGGGCAGCAATCCAACCCGTCGGGACGACGCTTGCCGCGCCCGATAGCCTACGATCGTGTTTCGGTGTGGCCATGTGGCCCCGAGACGGGCGCGGCGAGCGGCGCTACCAAACATACGGAATAACGTCGAGGGGGGGGTGGCATGGGATGCCGGATCAGGGAGTCGTCAGCAACTGGCGCACTTCTCCCGCCAAAGCCTCACCCAGGAGACAGTGCTGGTCGGCTTCGAGGTGGATGCCATCAATGTCACTGGACCGGATCACGGACCCGGCGTCGAACCAGGGGATACCGGCCCAGCCCGCGAAGTGGCGGTACTGGCGAGCGAATGCGCGGGAGGTCGCCTCGGACCCGGCGAACATGCCGCCCAGTTTGGTCAACGTGGCGACCGGGGGTGGGGCGACGAGGAGGACGACGGGAGGGCCGCCCGGCTGGTCGACCAGCACCTGGCGGGCCGTGGTCGCGACCCGGGCGGCGCCCTGGGCGATGTCCGAGGCCGGGAGGCGGAACCGGGCTTTGAGGTCGTTGGTGCCCAGCATCACGATCACCAGGTCGAGGGGCCGGTGCGATTCCAGGCAGGGGCGGAGGTAGGTCAGCCCGTTGCGGTCGGGTTCGATCGGGTCGTCGTGGACGGTGGTCCGGCCGCTCAGCCCCTCCTCGATCACCCGGTATCCCGATCCCAACGTGGCCCCGAGGACGCCCGGCCAGCGGGTCTCGGGGTCGAACCGCTCCCCAGTCGCCGGATCGGCGCCCCAGGTGTTGGAGTCGCCGTAGCAGAGGACTGTCTTCACACTCACCCGTCGCCTCCTGGGTTCCATCCCGGCGCGGCGCCGGATGATGCCGCATCATACCCGTCGCCGAACGTGCCGGGAGGATGCCGAGGTGCCGATGCCGCGGGGTCTGGGCCTCTTCACCGCGTTGACCATTCGCCCCTTCGCCCTGCTCTGGGCGGGGCAGACGTTCTCCCGCTTCGGGGACCACGTCCACCGGGTGGCGCTGGCCTGGTGGGTGCTGGAGGAGACGGGGTCGGCCGCCGCCATGGGGGGTGTGCTGGCCGCCTCGGCGATCCCGGAGTTGCTGTTCCTGCTCCTCGGCGGGGTGGCGGTCGATCGCTTCTCGCGAGCGGGGATCCTGCTCGGCTCCGACATGCTGCGCGGCGTGGTCGTCGGGGTCGTCGCCGTGCTGGCCGCGACGGACCGGTTGGAACTGTGGCACGTCCTGGTCGCTGGTGTCTTCCAGGGGGTCGCCGTGGCCCTGTTCGCCCCGGCCTATATCGCGGTGGTCCCGGACCTCGTGCCGGACGAGATCCTTCCCAGTGCCAACTCACTGCGGGGCCTGAGCCGCCAACTGACCGGACTGGCCGGGCCGGCCGCCGGGGGGGTGCTGGTGGCGACGGGCGGCACGGCGGTCGCCTTCGCGATCGACGGACTCACGTATGCCATCGCGGCGGGCTGCCTGGTCGGGGTGGTCCGCGACCCGGCCCTGGCCCGGCCGGCGCCCACCACGGGCCGGATGGCCGGTGACCTGGTGGAGGGGTTCCGGACGGTCCGGCAGCGGCCCTGGCTGTGGGTGACGATCGTGATCGCGGGGGTCAGCAACGTGACCCTGGCGGCCCCGATGGCGGCGGCCCTGCCGTTGCTGGTCCGGGAGGAGTTCGGCGACAGCGCCCGCGTCTACGGCCTGCTGAGCAGCCTGCTGGCGGCCGGGGCCGTGGTCACGGCGGTCTGGTTGGGACGGATGCCGGGGTTTCGGTGCCGGGGCCCGCTCACCTACGGGTTCTGGATCGGTGCGGCGCTGGCGATGGCCGCCCTTGGGCTACCGGTCCCGCTGGCGATCGCCGGGGTGGCGATGGCGCTGTACGGGGTAATGGAGACGGGGCTGGGATTGGTCTGGCTGAACGCGGTCCAGAGTCTGGTTCCCCGGGACCGCCTGGGCCGGGTCTACAGCATCGATGCCCTGGGATCGGCGGCGCTGTTGCCGGTCGGGTTTGCCGTGGTGGGCGTACTGGCCGACCGGTTCGGCGCCGCGCCGGTCTTCCTGGCCGGTGGGCTGACCAGCGCGGCGATCATCGCCGCCGGGTTGCTGCACCCGGGGGTGCGGGGACTGGATTGACGGGAGTCGGAAGACGGGAGACGGAAAACGGGAGCCGGAAGGGGGCAGGGGTCAGTCGGCGGCGATCGCCAGGGCGACGGCGCAGGCGATGGCGCCGACCAGGAACGTGGACTGGAGACTATCGACGAAGGCGAGTTGGACCTCCGTGACGATCTCGGGCAGGCGGGCGGCCTCGGCGACCGAGACGGCGGGGCCGATATCCTCGAACCGGCTCTCGCTGGCCAGCCCGACCACGCGCGCACGTGTCTCGGGGCTGATCCCCGCGGTGGCCAGGCGGTCGTCGGCGCTCGAGCCGACCCGGCTGGAGAGGACCGAGCCGAGGACGGCGATGCCGAGGACCTGGCCGATGTTGCGCATCGTGTTCAGGATGCCGGAGGCGCTGCCCGCGATCCGGGGCGGCACGTCGGCCATCACGGCGGCGGTCATCGGGGCGAAGGTGAGGCCCATACCCGTACCGGTGATGAGCAGTGCTGGCAGCAGTCGTTGCCAGTCCGTCTCCAGGCTGATCCGGGTGATGATGAACAGGACGCCGCCGGTCATCAGGGCCAGGCCGGTGACCAGGATCCAGCGCGCCCCGATCCGGTCTGTCAAGCGGCCGGCGATCGGGGCGCCGACCATGATCATCAGCGACATCGGGACCATCGTCAGGCCGGCCCGGATCGGCGTGAAGCCGAGGGCGCCTTGAAGGAAGAGGGTCATCGGGAAGAAGATGCCGAGCATGCCGAAGGAGACGGTCAGCGAGATCAGGTTGCCCGCCCAGAAGTTCCGGATCGCGAACAGTTCGATCTTCATCATCGGGTCGCCGGCGCGGCGCTCCCACCAGACGAAGGCCGCCAACAGCAGCAGGCCGAGCAGGGTCAGGCCAATGGTGGCGGGGGACGTCCAGCCGAGCTTGGGACCCTCGATCATGGCGAAGACGACGGCGAAGATGCCGGTGCCGGACAGGACCAGGCCACCCCAGTCAAGGCGGCGGGAGGCCTGGGAGTCGACGGATTCGGGGATGATCGCCAGGGTGGCCAGGATCGCGGCGATGCCGATCGGGAGGTTGATCAGGAAGACCCACTCCCAGGCGAAGTCGGTCACGATCAGGCCGCCGACGATCGGGCCGAGCACGGCGCCGAGGGCGACCACGCCGCCCCAGATGCCCATCGCCGCGCCCCGCTTCTCGGGCGGGAAGGCGACGGAGATGAGGGAGAGTGTCTGGGGCATCATGAACGCCCCGCCGAGGCCCTGGATCACCCGGGCCGCGATGAGGACCGCGACGCCGGAGACGCCGAGGGCGTCGCCGATCAGGCTCGACGCGGCGCACAGACCCGAGGCGACGGTGAAGATCGCCATCCCGAAGACGAAGAGCTTCTTCCGTCCGAGGACATCGCCCATCCGGCCGAACGAGAGCAGGAACACGGCATACGTCAGGATGTAGGAGTCGAGGACCCACTGGATCTGGGTCAAGTCGGCGCCCAAGTCGACCTGGATCTTGCGCTGGGCCACGTTCACGATCGTGGTGTCGAGCAGCAGCATGAAGATGGCCGTGCAGAGGACCATCAGCACGAGCCAGGGGTTGCGTTCCTTCACCCCGTCCGGGGTCGCCTGGGCGCTCCACGCGCCGGAATGCTGAGACGTGGACACGACCGTTCCTCCCGGGGAGATAGCTGCTGGCGAAGGGACGGCACGGGCGAGCCGCCGTGGTCGGTGCGGGTGACTGGCGGGCGGCCCCGATGCTCAGACGGTCCGCGACGGGCAAGGACCGGATCGCGCCGCAACCGTACACCCTGAGACGTCCGGTATTCCTCACGGACTCGTCGCCGGGGCGACATTTCAGGCGATTTTCCCCAACGCATGGGAGGTCATGGGGTCTCGCGAGGAGCGGTCACTTCTCCACGGTCGGGCTCGGCAAGACTGACGTGAGTACCGTCTCCGGTCCCGCTGCTCCCCCACGTCTCGGCCCACGTCGAAACGGCAAGGATCACCTCGTTGAGGGCATAGCCCTTCGCGGTGAGGCCGTACTCGATCCGGACCGGGTGCGATGGGGTGACGCCGCGGGTGACGATCCCCTCGGCCTCCAGCTCCTTCAGCCGCTCGGAGAGCAGCCGGTCGCTGAGGCCGGGGATCACCGTGGTGATGTCGGTGAAGCGCGTTGCACCGGAGAGCAGGGCCCGCAGGATCGCCCCGGTCCACCGTCGCCCGATCACCTCGATGGCGCGGCTGTAGACGGGGCAGAAGGCCCCGGTCACGTCGTGACCCGCGACATCCACGACGTGCGCGGTGTCGTCGGCCGCGGTGGCCCTTGGCGAGGTACGTGCGATCGTGTCCATGTCGAGATTATTACACATCGTAAGCCACTTGACAATCGTTCACTCACCGCTGTATAGTCGCTTACGCAAGGTTAGCCGATCGACATGGGTCGTGTCGGCGAGCCACAAACGGGGTCTCAACCCGAGGGGAACACCACATGCAGGCCATCCAGGGACAAGCGGCGAAGGTCGCGGTGATCTATTACAGCGCCACGGGTACCACCTACGAGTTGGCGAAGGCTATCGTCGAGGGGGCCGAGGCGGCGGGGGCAGAAGTCCGGCTGCGCAAGGCGAAGGAGCTAGCCCCGGAGTCGGCGATCCAGTCGAATGAAGGCTGGTCGAAGCACCGCCTCGAGACGCAGGACGTGTCGGAGGCGACGAATGACGACCTGGAGTGGGCCGACGCGATCATCTTCGGCACCCCGACCCGCTACGGCCTGCCGGCCGCGCAGATCAAGCAGTTGATCGACGGCACCGGCGGCCTCTGGGCGCGGGGCAAGCTGGTCGACAAGGTCTTCTCATCGTTCGTCACGGTGGCGACCGGGCACGGTGGCCACGAGACCACCCTGGCCGCGTTGAACAATGTGGCCTACCACTGGGGCTCGATCATCGTGGCCCCGGGCTACGCGGACCCGATCCAGTTCCAGGCCGGGAACCCCTACGGCGCGTCGTTCACGTCGAACAACGGTGAACTCTCGCCGGACGAGACCGCGCTGGCGAGCGCCCGGTTCCAGGGACGCCGCGTCGCCGAGACCACGGCCAAGCTGATCGGCGCGCCGGTCCGCGAGCTGGCCGGGGTCAACTAGCCCCGCCGGTCGCACCGACGAGAGGACACCCGAGAGCCGGTGGCACTCTGCCATCGGCTCTCGGTGGATGACGGGGCCTCGCACGGCCCACGGCGCCGTTCGCGCGGCAGGCGGAGGAATGGGGATGGAGAGCACAACGGGACAGGTCGTCGCGCGGGGCCACGCGGCCGAGCCCGAAATCGACGCCGGGGTCAGGATCGGCCACGTTCACCTGAATGTGGCCGACCTGGAGCGGGCGGTGGCCTTCTACCGCGATGTCCTGGGTTTCCGGGAGACGCAGCGCTATGGCGACCAGGCCGCCTTCCTCTCGGCCGGCGGCTACCACCACCACATCGGGCTAAATACCTGGGAGAGCGGGGGCGGTACGCGGCCCGGCCGCGGCACGACCGGCCTCTACCACGCCGCCATCCTCTACCCGAATCGCCGGGAATTGGCCCGGGCCCTACGCCGCCTGGTCGAGCACGGGGTCCGGTTGGGTGGCGCGTCGGACCATGGGGTCTCGGAAGCCCTGTACCTCGACGACCCGGACGGTAACGGCCTTGAGCTGTACCGCGACCGGGACCCGGCTGACTGGCCCCGGGCGGCCGACGGTTCGTTGGAGATGGTGACCCGGCCCCTGGATCTGAATGCGCTGTTAGCCGAATTGGACGACGAGGGACCACGATGACACATGGGATCGGGACGACCGCGGCCGGGCGGCCAGCGGGCGGTGACATCCGCGACATCTCGCCGGACGACCCGACCTGGCGCGACACGTTCGGCGGGGTGCTCAAGGCGGTCGTCGTGCCCCGGCCGATCGCCTGGGTCTCGACGGTCGCACCGGACGGCACCTTGAACCTGGCGCCCCACTCCTATTTCACGGTGCTATCCGACAGACCACCGATCCTCGGCTTCGTCAGCTCGGGCCGCAAGGACACCCTGCGGAATCTGGAGGCGAGCGGGGAATACGTCATCAACGTGGCCGGGGACGACTTGATCGAGTCGCTGAACTTGACGGCGGCCAACTTCCCCCGTGACGAGAGCGAATTCGCCTGGGCCGGTCTGACGCCGCGACCCTCGGCGACGATAGCGACGCCCGGGGTGGCCGAGGCGCCGGTCGCGTTGGAGATGCGGTTGCTCGACATCCGGGAGTACGGCGACCAGCCGAGCTATCTGATCGACGGCACCGTGGTCCACGCCCGGATCGCCGGGCGGGTCTGGCGGGACGACAAGGTGGCGCCCGACCTGCTGCGGGCCTTCGGCCGCCTGGGAGGCAACCTCTACAGCCGGACGACCGACCGCTTCGAGCGGATCCGGCCGACCTATGAAGGGCTCCGGTCCCAGGGAGTGGAGCCGGTCGGGACCGGGTCGGAGACGGCCGCGGCGAGGACCTGACCACCGCCCCGGCGCTCGGGTCCTCAGCGCGTTCCGACCGCGTCCGCCGGGGTCGCCAGGGGAGCCAACAGATCCCGCGCGATGGCGACCTCGTCGCGGTTGACGGTATGGCCCATGCCGGGGTAGATGCGCTCGGTCACGGCGGCGCCCATCCGCCCGCAGACCACCGTCGATTCCCGGACTCGCTCGATCGGGATGTGCGCGTCGATGTCGGAGCAACCGAGGAACACCGGCGTCCCGTCGAGGGAGCCGGGATACTCGCGGGGCGTCCCCGGCGGGCCGATCAGTCCGCCGCTCAGCCCGATCACCGCACCCCAGCGGCGGGCGTGGCGGACCGAGTATTCCAGGGCCAGGCAGGCGCCCTGGGAGAAGCCGAGCAAGGCGATCCGGTCGTGGGGGATGCCGGCATCGACGAGTTCGGCGACGATCCGGTCGAGCGTCGCCAGGGCGGAATCGAGGTGGGGCTGATTGCGCTCCATCGGGACGAGGAACGAATTCGGGTACCAGGTAGAGCCAGCAGCCTCGGGCGCCCACCAGGCGAGGGAGAGTGGGGCGATGGTCTCGACGAGTCCCAGGATGTCCGCGGCCGAGGAACCCCGGCCGTGGAGGGCGATGACCGCGCCGGGCGCACCGGCGACGTGCGAGCCCTCGCGACGCACGGGCGCATCGCGGTGGGGATCCCGCGGCGGGTCAAGGCGATCATCTCCCGGTCGCGTGCGGCGGGAATCGGCCTCGGTCATCGGGTACCTCTCGTCGTTATCCGGCGGATGGTCTCGGGCATGGTGACGAGCAAACGGCGGGCCACGACCGGCCATTATCGTTCGACACGGAGGAAGCACCTTGGACACGGCGGCGATCACCGGCATCCACCACCTCACGGCCGTCTGCGCCGACGCACAGCGTACGGTCTCGTTCTACACGGGAAAGATGGGACTCAAGCTCGTCAAGCAGACGGTCAATTTTGACGACCCCGGCGCCTACCACCTCTACTTCGGCAATGTGGGGGCCGACCCGGGGTCGCTCCTGACGTTCTTCGAGTGGCCGGACGCGGTCCGCGGCCACACCGGGATCGGGACGACCCACCACGTCGCCTTCGAGACGGCGACGGCCGCGACGCAGGACCGCTGGAAGCGCTGGCTGACCGGCAACGGGATCAAGGTGAGCGGCCCATACGACAGGGTCTACTTCCGCAGCATCTATTTCCAAGACCCCGACGGCCTGATCATCGAGATCGCGACCCGGGGTCCGGGCTGGACCGTCGATGAGGCGCCGGACGCTCTGGGGCAGGAACTGCGGCCGCCCCCAGTGGAGACGACGGCGGGACACCGGGACGAGGCGGCGATCGCGGCCGTCACCTGGCCGGAGCCGGTCCCCGCGATCGACGCCGAGATGACGCTGGAGCGAATGCACCACATCACCTTCATGGCCTCGGACGCCGAGCGGACGATGGCCTTCTACGCCGAAACGCTGGGGATGCGGCCACTCAAGCGGACGATCAACTTCGACGACCCGACCTCGCCCCACCTCTACGTCGGTGCCGGCGACGGCGCCCCGGGCACCGTCATCACCTGGTTCGGCTACCGGCCGGGGTCACGGCCGCGCGGCGTGGTCGGGCGGGGCATGACCCACCACTTCGCCCTGAACGTGGCGGACGAGGACGCGCAGCGGGCCTGGCAGGAGCGCTTGGCCGCGGCGGGCGTGCCGGCGACCGAGATCCTCGATCGTCAGTACTTCAAGAGCATCTACTTCCAGGACCCGGACGGCCACATCCTGGAGATCGCCACCGCGGGCCCCGGCTTCGCGATCGACGAGGACCCGACGCATTTGGGTGAGGCGCTTCGTCTGCCGGCGTGGCTGGAGGCGGACCGTGAGGCGATCGCCGGAAGGCTGCGACCCCTGACGGTGGGGTAGAGGCGACGTGAGGTTGCCGATCCGGTCGGCCGATCGGTCGGCCGGATGGTGACGTGGGCAGTGGCGGGAGGACACGAGGTCTTCCCCTACTAATGTATGGTATATCCGGCAGATCGTGTTGCGATATACGGCCGTTCGGCGATGAACGACGATGTCATGTAGGGGAGGATCTCGTGTCCTCCCGATCTGCGCCAAACGGCCGTGCGGGTGGTCTCGCGGTGCGATCCCTACGGTGCACGGAGGTCTCGACGCGGGATCGCCCGCCGGTCGAGCCGACCTCCCTACAGGAACGTCTCGTCAACGTAGCACCAGCGCCAGTCCTCGCCCGGCTCGACGCTCTGGACGATCGGGTGCTGGGTGGCGTGGAAGTGTGCGGTGGCGTGTCGGTTCTTGCTGCTATCGCAGCAGCCGACGTGGCCGCGGACCAGGCACTCCCGGACGTGGACCCAGCGGTCGCCGGTCTTGAGGCAGTCCTCGCAGCCCTCGGCGCTCGGGGTCACGTCGCGGATCTGGTCGACGTGGCTGCAGGTGGCGTCCATGGTGGCTCCCTCCATGTGCTTGGATTTTCGGCTCGGGTGTCCGGCGGGCGATGCTCCGGTGGCCGGAGACCCGATCGCGCCGCACCCAGCGTACCGGACTTGGATCGCGGGGTGCCCGCCCATCCAGCGAGGATAGGGTTCCAGAATGCCCGGCCCGTCGGTCCGGCGGGGGCGTTGGCGATGCCGTGCCGGTCCGGCCGAGCGCCGTCGATCAGGACGGCGGCGGCGACGGCGCTGAGCAGCGCCATCACGGCGGCGACGACCATGGCGATGCGGAAGGCGGAGACGAAGGCCTCGTCCACGGCCCGGTCGAATGCGGCGGCCTGCTCGGGCGTGGTCCCCTCCGGGATCACCGCCGCCGCCCAGTCGCCGCGCTGGGCCTCGAGTTCGGCGCGGACCTCGGGGGCCGGGTCGATGCGGTCGAGGCGGTCATCCAGGGAAGACCCGAACGTGGTCGTCACGATCACGCCGAACACGGCGATCGCGAGCAGGCTGGCGGTGCGGGAGACGGCGTTGTTGGCCCCGGAGGCGATGCCGGCCTGGCGCTGGGAAACGGCGTTCATCACGGTCGTGGTCAGGGTCGGGACGGTGATCGCCATGCCGACGCCGAAGACGACCGCGGCCGGGAAGAAGGTGGTCCAGTAGGAGCCGCCGACGCCGGGCAGGGTCATCATCAGCAGGGCGACGGCGACGACCACCGGCCCGACGATCAGGGGTAACTTGGCCCCGACCCTACCCGCCAGTCCGCCCGTGAAGCGGGAGAGCAGGAACAAGAGCAGGATCGCGGGGAGGAAGGCGGCCCCGGCGCCGGTGGAGGAGTAGCCCTGGACCTGGATCAGGTTGAATGGCAGGAAGAACAGGGCCCCGCCGAATGCGCCGTACAGCAGCAGGGTCAGGATATTGGCGCCCGAGAAGGTGTGAGAGCGGAACAGCCCGAGCGGCAGCATCGGCTCGTGGAGGCGGGCCTCCAGGGCCACGAAGGCGACCAGGCCGAGGACCCCGACGGCGAGCGACGCCAGGACGAGCGGATCGGTCCACCCCGCCAGCGGTGCCTCGATCAGGCCATAGACCAGGGCACCGAGGCCGACCGTCGCGAGCACGGCGCCGCCGAAGTCGAGGCGGCGGGCGTCCGCGTCGCGGCTCTCGGGCATCCGGGGCAGGGCGACGACGACCACGGCGATGGCGAGCGGGACGTTGATGAAGAAGACCCACCGCCAGCTCGCCTGTTCGACGAGAAAGCCGCCCAGGACGGGGCCGAACGCGGCGGTGATGGTGGTGAAGCCGGACCAGGTACCGATCGCCCGGCCCCGTTCCTCGTCATTCGAGAAGGTGGCGCTGATGATCGCCAGGCTAGCCGGGGTCAGCAGGGCACCGGCGACGCCCTGGGCGGCCCGGGCCGTGATCAGCGACCCAGCGTCCGGGGCGAGACCGCACCAGATCGAGGTGACGGCGAAGAGCACGGTGCCGATCAGGAAGATGCGCTTGCGGCCGAAATGGTCCCCGAGCGAGCCGCCGACCAGGATCAGGGCGGCGAGGAAGAGGGCGTAGCTCTCGACCACCCACTGGGCGTCTGCCGCCGAGGCGTTCAGTTCTCGCTGCAGCGTCGGCAGGGCGACATTGACGACGGAACCGTCGATGAAGACCATGCTCGACGCCAGGATGGTGGCGACGAGGACCCAGCGACCGGTCGACGTGTCATCGGATGGTGCGGTGGCAGCGGCGCAAGTCGCTTGACGGTCCATCGCGTGTCCTTCGGTCGATTGCCAATGGTGCGATGAGGCCTTGCGGCTCTGGTCGGCGATCTACTGACCGGTGACGTGGCCGATCTACTGGACAGGCATCAGTCCTCGGACGTGGACAACTTCTGAGCGATCTCCCAAATCGTACCGGCGGGATCCGTGAAGCTGGCCGTGCGCATTCCCCACGCCCGGTCCATCGGGCCATTGAGCAGCGTCACACCACGCGACCGCAGGTCCGCGCGGGCGGCGTCCACGTCATCGACCCAGATCGTGAGCTGGACCCGCGATCCGGCGTCTCGGCTGCCGACGATCCCAGGCTCGATCAGGTCGTGGGCCGCGGCGACGGTGAGCAGATTGATGAGTGTCGTGCCGAATTCGAAGACGACGGAGTCCGCGTCTTCAAACATCTCGGTCAGGCCGAAGACGTCCCGGTAGAACGCCTTCGCGACCGGTAGGTCCTCGACGAAGATGGTGATCGCGCCGACCCGCTTCGGTGACGCATCCATGTCCGAATCTCCCCATGTCTGACACGGGCACCGCTGGCGCGGCGGCCGCGATCCGTCGTCACGACGTGCGGTCATCACCGCTATCATCTCCGGCAACCGACCGGCGACCGGCATCGTCGCACACGAACCCGACGCCACGCCGCGGACTCGCCCGCGGCTGACCACCCCGGCGGACGGACGCACGGTGCGTTCGCCGGCGTGTCTCGGCGGTCAGCGTCGCGGACGCTGCCGAGCCTCCCTGGGCTCCCGGGTGAGTCGATGGCGTCCGAATGGCTCTTTTCGCCCCGGCGAGCGCTCACCCGGCCGGGGTGCCACCCACCTCCGGAGGAACCATGACGGACACGGTGCCGAACGACGAGACGATGGCGCTCCTCGCGGCCTTGAATGCCCAGCGGGACCACGTGCTGGGAATCCTGGACGGCCTGCCCGAGGCCGACCTGCGACGACCGGTACTCCCGTCCGGTTGGACGTGCCTGGGCTTGGTCCGGCACCTCGCCCTCGACGTCGAGCGGTTCTGGTTCCGGGTCGTGGTGGCCGGCGAGACAGTCGACCTCGAATCCGGGGCCGGTGCCTGGCTGGTTGGCCCCGACGTGTCCGCCGGGGACGTATTCGCCCTGTACCGGCGGGAGATCGACCTCGCGAACGCCATCATCGCCGCCACCCCACCAGACGCCGACCCGGCCTTGTGGCCGGGCGACCTTTTCCCGGGTTTCCCGAGCCGCGTCCTACGAAAGACCATCCTGCACGTGATCACCGAGACCGCCTGTCACGCGGGCCACCTCGACGCCGCACGGGAGTTGGTCGACGGCAGGTCGTGGCTGGTCCTGACCGATTGAGACGGAGCCGCCCCGCGGGTCGGTGCGTCCTGTCGGGGACCGTGGCACTCGTCTGGACGAGCGGCGACCGACCATCGCGGGACGGTACCGCCCCGTTCGGGGATCGGTCCCGCCGCGGGTCACGATGTGGGCCATGATCAGGTCGCGGCCGCGGCGGCCAGTTCGAGGCCGGAAACGGGACCGACCGTCCGGAACTGGCGACGATAGAGTTCGGCGTAGGCACCCTCCCGGGCGAGCAACGCGTCGTGCGTACCCTGTTCGACCACGGTGCCGCCGGAGATGACGAGGATGCGGTCGGCGTCGCGGACGGTGCTGAGGCGGTGGGCAATGACGATGCTGGTCCGGCCACGCAGGATGGACGCGAGCGCCCGCTGGATCGTCGCCTCGGTCCGGGTATCGACCCGGCTGGTGGCCTCGTCGAGGATCAGGATGCGTGGGTCGGCGAGCAGGGCCCGCGCCAGCGAGAGGAGTTGGCGCTGCCCCTCGCTGAGGCCGGAACCTCGCTCGCCGAGGGGCGTCTCGTAGCCCTCGGGGAGTTCCCGGATGAAGCGGTCGGCGTCCACCGCGATGGCGGCGGCCTCGACGTCCTCGCGGCTCGCGTCCGGCCGGCCAAAGGCGATGTTGGCGGCGACGGTTCCCGAGAAGAGGAACGGTTCCTGGAGGACGATCGCGATCTGGCGTCGCAGGGAGGCCCGGGTCAGGTCGCGAAGGTCACGCCCATCGAGCAGGATGCGACCGGCGTCGGGGTCGTAGAAGCGGGGGACGAGATTGGCGATGGTCGTCTTGCCGGCGCCGGTGGTACCGACCAGGGCCACGGTCTCCCCGGCTCCGATCGTGAAGGTGAGATCGTGCAGGACGGGGCGGTCGGTCTCATAACCGAAGGTGACGCCGTCGAAGGTGATCTCGCCCCGGACCTCGCCGGGTTCGATCTCGACCGCGCCGGGCCGGTCGGACTCCTCGCCCGGCTCGTCGAGGATGCCGTAGATCCGCTCCGAGGCGGCGAGGGAGGCCTGGGCCTGGGTGTAGACCTGGGAGGCGAGTTGGATCGGGCGGAAAAACTGCTGGACGTAGATCAGGAAGGCGGTCAGCAGGCCGACCGTCAGGTCCCCGTCGAAGACCAGCAGGCCGCCGTAGCCGATCACGATCGCGGTGGCCAGGGTGCTGAGGACGTCCATCGCCGGGGCGAAGCCGGAGGTGATCCCGACGGCGGAGACGTTGGCGGCCCGGTTGGCGGCGTTGCGGGTCCGGAACCGGGCGATGTTCTGCTCAGTCCGGTTGAACGCCTGAGCCTCGCGGATGCCGCTGATCTCCTCCTGGATGCCAGCCGTGATGTCGCCCGTCGTCTCCCGGGCCAGGCGGAAGGCGTGGCGAGCCCGACGGGCGAAGGCCGAGGTCGTGAGGAGCATCAGGGGAATGATCAGGTAGCAGGCCAGGGCCAGCCGCCAGTTGACGAACAGCATCGCGATGATGATGCCGATCAAGCTGAAGAACGAGCCGAGTAATTGGGTGACGCCCTGGGAGAGGAACTGGTTCAGGGTATCGACATCGCTGGTGACCCGGCTCATCAGGTCCCCGACGGGGCGGCGGTCGAAGAAGCGGGTCGGCAGGCGGTGGAAGTGGTCGAACAGGCGCTGCCGCAGCGAGGCCAAGATCTGCTGGCCGATCCCGCCGACCTGACGGACCTGGGCCCGGGTGGCGATCATCCCGGCGACGTAGAGGACGACCAGCAAGGCGATGATGATGACGAGACCCCGGCGATCGCCGCGGCCGATCTCGCGGTCGATGGCGAGGCCGATCAGCAAGGGGCCGATCGCCTGGGTGGCGGCGTTGAAGACGATCAGGCCGAAGGCGCCCGCGAGGTCCTTCCGGAATGGCACCAGTTCGGCAAGGAGGCGGCGGGCGATCGCGCCCCGGTCGCCGGCCCGCTCGGTGGACGCCCCGGCCAATTGCTCGATGACCTGGCTCATCGTCGTCCCTCCCGGCTCGCCCCGGTGATGATCCCCGCGGTGGACATCCCGATCACGCGCCGACCACCGCCGGCTCCGGCTCCCGGTCGGCCACGAGCTGGGAACCGAGGATGTCGTTGTAGAGGTCGCTCTCGGCCTGGAGCGTCTCGTGAGTCCCACTCGCGGCCACCTTGCCGCCGTCGAGGACGATGATCAGGTCGGCGTCGCGGACGGTGCTGATTCGCTGGGCGATGACGAAGGCGGTCCGGCGCCGGTCCCGCATCAGGGCGTCCATCGCTTCCTGGATCGCGGCCTCGGTGGTGGCATCGACGGCCGACGTACTGTCGTCCAGAATCAGGATCGCCCGGTCGACCAGCAGGGCCCGGGCGATGGCGACCCGCTGCCGCTGGCCGCCGGAGAGGCCGACGCCGCGCTCCCCGACCACGGTCGCGTAGCCGTCCGGCAGGGCAGCGATGAAGTCGTGGGCCTGGGCCGCCCGGGCCGCCGCCTCGATGTCCTTTGGCCCCGCCTCCGGTCGTCCGTAGGCGATGTTCTCGGCCACGGTGCCGCTGAAGAGCAGGGTGTCCTGCATCACGATCGCGATCCGGGAGCGCAGGCTGTCGAGGGTGACGTCGCGGATATCGACGCCGTCGAGAAGGACGGCCCCACCGGTGACGTCGTAGAAGCGGGGAAGTAGGGTGACGAGCGTGCTCTTTCCGGAGCCGGTGGTGCCGAGGATCGCCACGGTCTGACCGGGCTCGACGTCGAGGTCGATCCCGCTCAGGGTCTCGGTGGCGCTGCCGGGGTAGCGGAACCGGACATCACGGAAGGTCACCTGGCCAGCCGACCCGGCGAGCGGCTTGGCACCGGGCCGGTCGGCGACGGTGATCTGTTCGTCGAGCAGTTCAAAGACGCGCACCGCCGACGCTCCGGCCCGGGGGATGCCGGCGGCCTGGAAGCCGATCGTCAGGATCGGGAAGAGTAAGAAGGCCAGATAACTGTTGAAGGCGACCAGCTCGCCCAGGCTGAGCCGGCCGCCGATGACTTCCCAGCCGCCGAATCCGATCACGACCAGGGTGCCCAGGTTGGCGAGCAAGAAAACCAGGGGGAAGTTGGTCGAGAAGGTCTGGACGGCGACCATGTTGGCGTCCAGCAGGCGGTCGTTGACGGCGCGGTAGCGGGCCACCTCGGCCCGTTCCTGACTATAGGCGCGGACCGTCCGCATGCCGGTCAGGGACTCCTGGAGGGTCGTATTGAGTTCGCCGACGATGCCCTGGATGCGGCCAAACATCGGGCCGATGGCCCGGACGAAGCGGATCAAGACGACGAAGATCGTGGGGACCACCACCAGCGTGGCGATGGCGAGTCGCCAGTTGAGTTCGAAGAGGAAAACCACCGTGCCGGCGAACATCACCACGGCGGCCAGGAGTTGGACGAAGCCGGAGCCGACGAACCCCCGGATCTGCTCGACATCGCTGGTCAGGCGGGTCAGGAGCTGGCCGGTCTGGACCGTGTCGAAGTAGGAGAAGCTGAGCCGCTCGACCCGGGTGAAGAGGCCGTCCCGGAGGTCGTAGGCGATACCCTGCGAGGCGCGCTCGGCGAGGAACGTCTGGAGGAAGCTGAACAGGCCCCGGGCGACCGCCACGCCGAACAGGCCAATGACGGCCATGAGCATCACCCGCCGGTCGCCGTCGTCGATGCCGGAGTCGATGGCCCAGCGGATCAGTTGCGGCGAGGCGAGGTTGGCGACCGAGACCAGTAGGGTGGCGAGCAGGGCACCGGAGGCGTCGAGGGGATAGTGGCGTAGGTAGCCGAGGGCCCGGCGGAGGGCCCGAGCACCACCGGGAGGGTTCGGGGGGCGCCCGCCCGGATGGCCGCCGGAGCCGCCCGGACCCGCCGCGCCGCCGGGATGGCTGGGCCGGCCGGGAGGCTGGCTCACCGGGCGATCACGGCGGCGGCGCGACGCTCGGACCGCGGGCCACGATCGGGCGGGGAAGATGGTCGTGCGGAGGGGTACGGGGCGACGCTCATGCCCGGAAGGATACTCGACCGATCCCCCCGGACCGCACGCCCGCCACTACCCGTTCGGTGGGGTTCGATCCGACTCCGGGGCGACGGCCACGAGGGTCCGGCATGTTCATCGTCCTCTTTGGCCGTCTCCACGCCGAGGACGTTAGCCTGGATCAGTCACGGCGACCTCGAGCACGGCGGACAGCCCCTCGGCCGGGCCGGGGTCGCGATCCGGCTCGCCGTCGCGATCGATCACGTTGACCCACCGGACGATGCCCCGCGTGTCAATGACGACCAGTGCCCGCCGGTTGAACCCGAGGTCGTCGCGATAGACGCCATACCGGCGGGCGACCGCGCCCTTCGGCTCCAAGTCGGCCACGAGATCGAAGCCGATGCCCCGCGCTCCAGCGATGGCGGCATGGCTGAAGATGCCATCGACCGGGATGCCGATCATGAAGGCGTCGAGGGCTTCGAAATCGGCCCGGTGGCTTACCAGGACCGGACATTGGTCACCGCGGACGGGGATCAAGTCACCCGGGTAGAACGCCATGACCACGATCCTGCCCCGCACGTCCGAGACGGTCACCTGTCCGTCGTGGATTACGGCCAGCGCGAAGTCCGGGGCGGTGCAACCGACCGGGACAGTCAAAGCGCCCGGATTCGTCACGGTTCGCCTCCTGGGATCTGGGGCTGAGTGGTTTAGGGCGTGCCGCCGTCGCATCGGTCGGAATGTCATCCGAACGTGTCGGGGTGAGGGGTGGCGACTACCCGAGGGCCACGTCGAGGGTCATCATCACGGCGAAGCCGACCAGCAGTGCCATCGTCGCGAAATCGGCGTGCCCACCTTCCTGCGATTCGGGAATCAGTTCTTCGACGGCAACGAAGATCATCGCCCCGGCGGCGAATGCCAAGGCGTACGGGAGGATGGGGCGGGCGGCGGAGACGGCGATCACCCCGACGACCCCGGCGACCGGTTCAACTACCGCCGAGAGTTGCCCATAGAGGAAGCTCTTCCCCTTCGAAAGGCCTGCCCCGCGGAGCGGCAGGGACACGGCCGTTCCTTCAGGGAAGTTTTGGATCCCAATCCCGACCGCGAGGGCGATCGCGGCTGCCAGGGTCGCGGACGGTAAGTCCGCCGCAACGGCTCCGAAGGCCACTCCCACCGCCAACCCCTCGGGGATATTGTGGAGGGTGATGGCGGAGACGAGCAGCACGCTACGCCGCCAGGCCGTCGGCAACCCTTCGGGATCTTTCGCCCCATTGGGCTCTTGGGGGCCTAGGGAGGGATGCAGGTGGGGAAGAACGCTGTCGAGACCGCGGAGGAAGATCCCGCCGGCCAGGAAGCCGACCACCGCCGGTACCCACGAGGGCACA
>JBBJOE010000220.1:0-5269 GCA_037721765.1 Thermomicrobiales bacterium | reverse complement strand
CCGGCCGCTTCCCCGGCGGCGGGCTTCGACGCGGCGATGTGCTACCAGCCGTTCGGCGACACCTCGATGGTCAAGTACGACGCGGTCGGCGAGGGCCCCTTCAACATCGCCCTCTCCAATTCCTACATCGGCAACGTCTGGCGGACCCAGATGATCAACATGGCCGAAGCCTTCGTCCAGACGCCGGACATCGCGCCGTTCGTCAGCGACTTCCAGGTCAACTCGGCCGGCAACGACGTCAATGCCCAGATCACCGCGATCGAGAACATGATCTCGAACGGGGCCCAGGCGATCATCATCAACGCCGCCGACCAGACCGGCCTCAACACCGTCGTCCAGCGGGCCCGCCAGGACGGCATCGTGATCGTCTCCTTCGACAACATCGTCGACGTCGAGGACACCGTCACCATCAATGAGGACCAAGTCGAGATGGGCCGCCTGTGGGCGCAGTTCCTGGTCGACCAACTCGGGGGTCAGGGCAACGTCCTGATGATCAACGGCGTCGCCGGCACCGGGGTCGACGCCCAGCGCCGTGAGGGTGCCGCCGAGGTCTGGGCCGCCAACCCAGGCATCACCGTGGTCGCCGAGGTCAACGGCGACTGGGACCCGGGCATCGCCCAGACGGTGACGGCCAACGCCCTCGCCGCCAATGCCCAGATCGACGGCGTCTGGTGCCAGGGCGGCACCGACGGGGCGGTCCGCGCCTTCATCGACGCCGGGCGGCCACTGGTGCCGTTCGCGGGCGAGGCCGAGAACGGCTTCCGCAAGCAGATGCTCCAGTACGCCGACCAGTTCCAGGCCCTCTCCATCGGCCAGACGCCGGGGATGGGCAGCGTCGCCATCCGGGCCGCGATCGACCTGCTGCGCGGCGTCGAGATGCCGGCCGACATCGCCATCCCCCTTCCGTCCGCCACGACCGCCGAGTTGGAAGCGGGCGTCAACGTCTTCCCCGATCAGCCGGACAACTTCTTCACCCCGATCCAGGTCCCGGACTGCGGCGTGACCCTCACCTTCGAGGAGATCGATGCCCAGGCGCAGAACGACTAGCGTCCCGACGGCGTGACGCGTGGCCGCCGGAAAGGGAGATTCCGGCGGCCCGCCAGACGCGACGAACGTGACCGACCCGCCGCCCGACACGGCGCCACGGTCCCCGGACCCAGCGATCGCCGGACTCGACGGTCGCCGGACGCGACGGTCGCCGGTGCCCCGATATCGTAGGGGAGGGCCTCGTGTCCTCCCGGCGTTCGGTGCGCGGCGTGCGAGGGTCAACCGACGTCGCCGGAATGGCCCCGGGGCGGGATTCCTGCCCCGGGCGCCCCGTCCCGGGACCCCGGGAGGACACGAAGTCCTCCCCTACGATGGTTGGGCGACCAGGGCGTCGTCATCACCAACGGGACTGGACTCCGTGACGACTCACGGGCCGCAACCCGTCCGGCGACCCCGGGCGGGCAATGGCCGGCACCGTGAGACAAACGCCGACGGGGACGCCGGGCCGGACGTATGTGCCCGCGCACCATCGAGGACGACGGGCCCGTTCTTCTCTATCGACGAGGGACCAGTCGCGTGCCACTGCTCTCCGCCACCGGGATCACCAAACGATTCGGCGGCGTCGTCGCGCTGCGCGACGCCGCTTTCACATGCGAGGCCGGGGAGATCCATGCCCTGCTCGGCGAGAACGGGGCCGGCAAGAGCACCATGGTCAAGGTCCTCTGCGGGGTCCAGCCGCCGGACGATGGTGGGCTGACCTTTCGTGGCGATCCGGTGGCCTACCGGAGCCCGGCCCAGGCCAAGGCGGCGGGGATCGTGCCGGTCTTTCAGGAACTCTCCCTCGTCCCCGACCTGACGGTGGCCCAGAACGTCTCCCTCGGCAAGGAACCCCGTAATGCGCTCGGCCTGATCAGCGCCCGGGCCATGCGCCGCCGCGCCTCGGAGCTGCTGGGCGGGCTCGGCTTCACCGGGATCGACCCCGAGGCGACCGTCGCCGACCTACCGCTGGCGGAGCGGCAACTGGTCGAGATCGCCAAGGCGATCGGCTCCGACCCGGCGGTCCTGATCCTCGACGAGGCCACCTCGGCGCTGCCCCAACGGGAGGTCGAGCGGGTCTTCACCGTGCTGCGGCGCCTGCGGGCCGAGGGGAAGTCAATCATCTTCATCTCGCACCGGATGGACGAGGTCGAGACCATCTGCGACCGGGCCACCGTGTTCCGCGACGGCACCGACGTCGGCACGGTCGAGATCGCGACGGTGCCGCCCCGCCAGATCGTGCTGATGATGATCGGCCGCGAACTGCGCGAGGTTTTTCCAGCCCGCCCACCCCTGCCCGAACCGGCGGAGCCCCTGCTCCAGGTCGAGGGGCTCACCTGGGGCACGACGCTGCGCGACATTTCCCTGACGGTGCGGCGGGGGGAGATCCTTGGCCTGTCGGGGCTGGAAGGCCAGGGTCAAGGCGACCTGCTGCGGGCGCTGTTCGGGGTCTACGCGGGGGTGTCGGGGACGGTCAGGCTGGGCGGGAAGGCGGTCCGGCTCGGCAGCCCGCGGGCGGCGATGGCCGCCGGGATCGCCCTGGTGCCGGAGGACAGGAAGACGCAGGCGCTGATCCTCCCCCTCAGCATCCGCCAGAACATGACCCTGCCGACGCTGTCGAGCATCTCCGCAGGGGGATTCGTCTCCGACGCGGCGGAGCGCGGGGCAACGGCGCGGATGCGGGACCGCCTGGCGATCAAGATGTCCAGTGGCGAGACGCCGGTCCGCTTCCTCAGCGGCGGCAACCAGCAGAAGGTGGCCATCGCCAAGTGGCTGCTGAGCGAGGCCCGGCTCTACCTGATGCACGACCCGACCCGGGGCATCGACGTCGGGGCCAAGCAGGAGCTCTACGCCCTGATGCGCCAACTGGCGGCCCAGGGGCACGGGATCATCCTGTTCTCGACGGATCTGGCCGAGGTCACCGGTCTCTGCGACCGGGCCCTGGTGATGTACGAGGGGGCGATCGGCCGCGAGCTCAGCGGCGCCGACCTGACCGACGCCAACCTGATCAGCGCCGCGGTCGGCATCGGCACCGAGCACGATCCAGCCGATGGCGATCCGGCCGATGGCGATCCGGCCACCGTGACCCGGGGTCCGGCCGACCGCGATGGCGCTCCGGGACCAGGATCGTGACCATCGGGACGGGCACGGCAGGACGAGTCGCGTCCCCGCCGGGCGGATCCGGTCGGGGGGCTCGGCTGGGCATCCCTCCCCGGGTCGGTTCCCTTGGCCAGAACGGCATCCCCGGCCAGAGCGAACTCGACGGACGGGCACGGGACGAGGGAGGGGCATGAGCGCCGCCACGACCACCACTTCGACCCCGGGGGACCAGCCGCATCATCGCGGCGAGGGCACCGTCCGGCGGCGCCCGTTCGTCGTCCGCAACGCCCGGCTGCTGCTGGCCTGGGTGATCTTCGTCGCGCTCTTCATCGTCTACTACCGCCAACTGATGCGGTTCACCCCACGTGAGGCGCGGACGATCGCCAACAGCGGGATGACCCTGGCGATCGCCGGGTTCGGCCAGACGATCGTGATCCTGACCGGCGGCATCGACCTCTCGATCGGCCCCCTGATCAGCCTGACCAACAGCGTCGCCTCCCGGATCGGCGACCCGGACGCGCCCCGGTCCAGCATGAGCCTGGCGGCCGCCGCCGCGCTGGGGATCGGGGCCCTGGGCGGCCTGATCAACGGGGTCCTCGTCGCCTACGGTCGCTTGCAACCGATCATCGTCACCCTCGCGACCGCCTCCATCTACGGCGGGATCGCCCTGGCGATCCGGCCCGACCCGGGCGGGTCGATCCCGTTCGAGTACACCGACCTGCTGACCGGGCTCTTCCTCGGGGACCAGGTGCCCCGCTCGCTGGTGGTGCTGGCGGCGCTGGTGGTGGTCTGGTCCCTGTTCCGGCGGACCAGGCTCGCCACCCGCATCTATGCCGTCGGCAGCAGCGAGGGGGCGGCCTACATGTCCGGGGTCGACGTGGCCCGGGCCAAGGTCTGGGCCTACACGATCTCGGGCCTCTCGGCGGGGATGGCCGGCCTCTTCTACACCGCCCAGACGGCCACCGGGAACGCCCTGGCCGGCAACGTCTACACCCTGAACGCGATCGCGGCGGTGGTCCTCGGCGGGGCCAGCCTGGCCGGGGGGTCGGGCTCGTTCATCGGGACGGTGGCCGGGGCCTACGTGATCGCGATCATCCCGACCGTGCTGTTCTTCTACGACGTCAGCACCTTCTACCAGCAGTTCTTCCAGGGTCTGATCCTGCTCGCCTCGGTCTCCCTCGGCGCCCTCGGCGTCCTGCGGGTCCGGAATCGAATGGAGCGGCTGTGAGCGACGGCGGCACGATCGCCAGCCGCCCGGGCGACGCCGGGGTGCCGGGCGGGGCGGATGACGAGACGCGAACCGGGCCCCGGGGATGGCTGGCCCAGAACCGGCCGCTGGTCATCGCCTACGGGTTGATCCTGGTCCTGGTCGTGGCGGCGGGCATCCTGAGCCCGGGGTTCGTCTCGCCCGCCAACCTGCGCCAGCAACTGGTCCTGGCCTCCTTCCTCGGCGCCATCGCCGCCGGCCAGACGATCGTGGTCCTGACCGGGGGAATCGACCTCTCGGTGGCCTGGAACCTCAACCTCGCCGCCATCCTGCTGACCCAACTGGGAGGCAGCGGCGACGGCGCCGGCCGCCTCGCCTACGCCACCGCCGCGGCCCTGCTGGCGGCCACCGCGACGGGGGTGGTCAACGGCCTGGGCATCGCCTTCCTGCGCATCCCCCCGCTGGTGATGACCCTGGGCATGAACGCGGTGCTGCTCGGCCTGACGCTGGTCTACACCAATGGCTCGCCCCAGGGCCGGGCGCCCGGCTTCGCCCGCGACCTGGCGATCGGCCGCCTGGCCGGCGTCCCCTACGCCCTGATGCTCTGGGCGGTCCTGGGCACGGTGGTGATCGTCACCCTGCGCCGGTCGGTCTTCGGGCGGCGGCTGTACGCGGTCGGCAACAACCCCCGCGCCGCCTACCTCTCTGGCGTGCCGGTGCGCGGCGTGCTGGTGATCGCCTACGCCGCCTGCGGCTTCTGCGCCGGCCTGACCGGCATCCTGCTGACCGGCTATTCGTCTCAGAGCTACCTCGGCATGGGCGACAGCTACGTGCTGCCCTCGGTCGCCGCCGTGGTGATCGGCGGCACCTCGATCCTGGGGGGGTCCGGCGGCTACACCGGCACCATCGCCGGCGCGATCACCGTGGTCCTGCTCCAGA
>JBBJOE010000219.1:0-5272 GCA_037721765.1 Thermomicrobiales bacterium | reverse complement strand
CGCGGCGGGTCCGCGCTCAGGTCGTCGAGCATCGCGTTGGTCGCCACCACGTAGGCGGGCACCCCGTCGCGGCTCGCCCGGCCGTGCCGCCAGGCACCCAACGCATCCCGCAACCGGGCCGACGTCTCGCCGGACACCGGCTCGCGTCCTTCGCTCCCCCCGCGAACATCCCGGACGCCCCTGGCCGGTGAAGCCGTCCGCCCCGACCGCGCACTCGACGCCGCGCCCCGGAAGCCGGTCAGGTCTTCCTCGGTCGCCCCCGCCCCCCGCTCGGTCAGCGAGATCAGCTTGTAGTCGTGGTCCATGTCCCGGTCCAGCCAGCCCCCTTCGACCAACCCGTCCACGAGCCGCTCGACCTGCCCCTTCGGCAGGTGCCCCAGGCGGCCGAACGCCGGCGAGCGGTCCGCCCGGATCGTGCTCTCGACCGAGCCCAGCAGCAACCGGACCAACCCCGTCTTGCCGCCCGGGACCGGCAGCGTCGGCATCGCCCGCAGCACCGCCAGGGCATCGGCTGCCGTGACCGCCTGGCGCCCGGCCGACCCGCCCGTCCCGGTCCCCTCGTCGGCCTGGATCCCGCCCGCCGCCGGGGCGCAGACGTCGCAAGCGTCACCGCAGCGGGGGATCGTCTCCCCCAGGTGAGCGGCCAGGGTCTGGTGCCGGCAACGGCGGGTCCGGGCGTAACCGATCACGTCCTCGACCCGCCGCGTCGCCGCGTCCGCCGCCTGGCGCAGCACCCCCTGGATCCGCGTCGCCGCGTCCCCCCCGGCCGCCGTCCGCACATAGCAGGGCAGCCAGCGGCCGTCCCCCGTGGCGACCACGTCCGGCCGGCCGGCCAACAATGTCGCCAACTCCGGCGGCGTGATCCCCAGCGCCTCGCAGGCCGCCACGGTCCCGACCTGCTCCCGCCCCCCCGGCGACAGCTCCGCCCAATCCGCGAACCGTCCCCAGGCCGCGTCGTCCTCGGGGGTTGGCTGGACCGGGGCCGGAGTTGGCTCGGCGCCCGTCTGCCCGGCCCGGGTCACGGCTCCCCGCGATCCCTGCCCGTCGCGCGGTGTCATCCCGTCACCCGATTGGCCCCGGGTGGATTCCCCGCTCGCCGCCCCGGACGGTTCCAGCGATGGGGCCGGGAACCCGTCCCGGGGAGCGCCGGGTTCGCTGGCCCCCGGCGCGTCGGAGGCATCGAACGTTTCGATGGCATCGAAGGCGTCGAACGAGCCGAACGGATCGTCGGCGTCCGGCGCGCCCGCGGCGGGCTCGACGCGTGAGCCGTCCCGGGCCCAGGTCACCGACCAGGTCGCCGGCGTGTCCGGCAACCGCGCGACGAGACCGGCCTGGACCAGCATCCCCAGCGCCACCCGCGGGTCCCCCGGCGCGTCCTCCGTCTCCCGCGCCCGGGCCGCCAGTTCGTCCGGGTCGATCACCGCCCAGGGCCGCCCGGTGGCGAACACGGTCCGGAACACCTGCCGCAGCCGGTCGATCGACAGTTGGTCCTGCCGGGCGAAGATCGTCAGTTGCCCCTTGTCGGCCTCGGAGACCAGCATCACGCACCGGGCCGGCGCCCCGTCGCGCCCCGCCCGGCCCGATTCCTGGGCATAGGCCTCCAGCGACCGCGATGGCTGGAGGTGGACGATGAACCGGACATCGGCCTTGTTGACCCCCATCCCGAAGGCGACGGTGGCCACCACGACCCGCGCCTCGCCGGACATGAACCGCGTCTGATTCCCCGCCCGGAGGCCGGGCTCCAGCCCGGCGTGGTACGACACCGCCTTCACGCCCCGGTCGCGCAGCACCCGGGCGATCGCGTCCGCGTCCCGGCGCGACCCGACGTAGACGATCCCCGCCCCTCGCTCCTCCTGGCAGAGCTTGACGATCCGCCCGATCTTTGCCTCCCGGTTGACGACCCGGATCACCTCGTAGCGCAGGTTCGGCCGGAAGACGCTGGTCCGCACCCGGTCCAGGTCACGCCCCAGGGCCGCCCCGATCGCCTCCCCCAGCTCCGGCGTCGCCGTGGCCGTCATCGCCAGCACCGTCGGCTGGCCCAGCTTCGGCAGCACCTGGGGGATATCGAGGTAGTCGGGCCGGAAGTCGTGCCCCCACAGGCTGATGCAGTGCGCCTCGTCGATCACCAGCATCGCCACCCCCGCCCGTCGCAGCGCCGACAGGAAGGGGAGGTTGCGCAGCCGCTCCGGCGCCGCGTAGACCATCTTCACCCGCCCGGCCGCGATCTCCCCGAGCACCTCCCGCTGCTTGTCCGGGCCGAGGGTGCTGTTGAGCAACCTCGTTTTGCCCCGCACCACCGGGGGCAGCCCGTCCACCTGGTCCCGCATCAGGGCGATCAGGGGGGAGATGACCAGCGTCACCCCGCCGAGCAGCATGGCCGGGAGTTGGAAGGTCAACGACTTTCCGGCCCCGGTCGGCATCGTCGCCAGCGTGTCCCGCCCGGCCAGCACGTTCGCGATCGTCCGCGCCTGCCCGGGCCGCAGCGACCCGTACCCGAACAGGTCCCGCAGCGCCGTCAGCACGGCCGGGTCGAGGTCGTCCCCGTCCCCGTCCACCGCGGGCCCAGGCCACCCGGCTCCATCCGCCGTCACTCGATCCGCGGCCATCACCCCACCCATTTCTGGCCCAGCCGCCTGCGACCTTGCCACCGATGCCTTCCGCTCACCCTCGCCCCGTCCCGCCGTCACGACCTCTCGGCCAGTCCCTGCCCCGTCCCGCCCGGATGCCGTCCCGTTCGCCCCGCCGGGGCCAGCCACGGGTGCGAGCGGCGCCTGCCCCATCCCGGACCAGAACGAGGGCTGTTCACCGTGAGTGGAACGAGGCGGCGGCGCCACGTCCGGCGCGCGTCCCCCGGGGTCCGTCGCGTCCGCCCGCTCGCCGAGACGGGGAGGCGAACCCGCCGGATCACGGTGATCGGCCAGAATCGGCACGGGGCCCGCCGGCCGGTCGTGACCCGACGAGGTCGAGGAGCGATCCGCGGGATCTCGTCGATCGAGTGGAGCGAGCACCGCCCCCGTCGGATCGCCACGTCCGGCGAGAGTAGGGGAGGTGCGTACCGGGTCGCGGCCATCGACCGGGTCGCGGCCATCGACGATCGCCCCCGGCCCGAGGCGCTCCGCGATCTCGGCGAACAGCGCCTCGGTATCCTCCCGCCATCGCCCGGCGGCCTCCCGGCGCAGGTCCTCGCCGCGCTGGCGGACCCACTCTTCCTCCGCCTCCCGGCCCAGGGCGGCGAGGACCCGCGCCAGCGCGTCACAGCCCGCCGCCGTGGTCGGCCCGTCCCCGGCCAACGCCGGTCCGAGCCAATCGAGGGCCGCCCCCGGGTCCCCAGCGTCCATCTCCAGCCGGGCCAGGCCCGACCGGCTCGTCAGGTGGTCTGGCCGCTCCTCGAGGGTCGCCTCGAACGAGGCCCGGGCCGCGGTGGTGTCGCCCCGGGCCAGGGCCACGTCGGCCACCAGGCCCCGCACCGAGAGGAGATCTCCGCTCGTCTCCGCCAGGTCGGCGGCGATGGCCACCGCCGCCGCGAGATCGCCCGTCACCAGGTGGTGCCTCGCGACCGCGATCCAGGCGGTGGCGGACGGCGCCCGCTCCAGCCGCTCGACCAGCAGCCGCTCGGCCCCGGCCGAATCCCCCCGGGCCATCGCCAGCCGGGCCCGCTCTTCCCCGACCCAGAGCGCCCCCTCCCCCTCCGCCACCAGCCCGTCCAGCAGGGTCGCCAGGCGCGCCTCGTCCCCCTCCACCCTGTACCACGTCGCCAGCCGCTTCCTCAGCGTCTTGGGCAGGGCCAGAGCCCGCTCCGGGTCGACCGTGCGCCCCTCGCCCGGTCCGGCGTCGGCCCCGCCCGCATCTCCCCCCTCTCCGGCGCGGGCCGGGTCAGCCAGGGCTTGACGTCCGCGTGTCGTCTCGCTCGTCCCGGTCACGGCGCGCGCCTCCTCGACCTGCTCCATCGCCACTCACCCCCGGGGGGTTGATCGCTGTCCCGGTCGGCCCGGACTTCGCCGGTGCCAGCCTGTTTCTGGGGAGGTCGGTCACCCGGGCGACGGGGGGACCGGGGTGCGGGAACGCGTGGTTCCCCGTCACCGCGGTGTACCGCCGGTCAATAGTCGCTGCCCCGTGCCCGGCGCTCATCGCCGGGCATCTCCCCACGTCATCTCCCCACGTCATCTCCCCACCGGCACACCGCCATGGCGCCCGGTCCGGGCGCCGGAAAGGATCACGCCGGTGGTCTGGGCACGTCTGCCACTCCGGGGCCCGGCCCGGCCCGGGTTCGTCCGGGCGGCCGCCGCGACCGCCGCGACCGGCGGGGTCGCCGGGCTGCCCATCTCGGGCTGGGCAGCCCGGTCCAGACGTTCCCAGGGAGAGACGCGGCGGCGCGGGAGAGAGTAGGATACCGGGTAATGGGGGCCAGGCGCCGGACCCGCACCCGATCAGGACGACACAAACCGCCACCCCGGTCCCAGGAGGATATCCCGATGCTGCGCTCCACGTTCCTCGAGGTCTGGTGGCGGGCTCGCTGGGCACGCTACGCGTTCGTCGCCGGGATGGTCCTCGGCGTGGCCCTCGGCTGGGCCTTCCACGCCGTGATCGGCCTCTTCATCCGCTTCGGCCTCGCCCTCGTCGTCCTCGTGCCCCTGCTCTTGATCGGCTATGCCGTCTGGCGGGCCCGGCGCGGCGGTTCCCCGCTCGGCCGCCCCCCCGGCGGGATGACGATCATGAACATCGGCAGCCCTGGTCGCGACCGGCCTGGCGCCCCCTGGGCGCGCGGCGGCGAGGATCGCCCGGCCCCCCCCTGGGCGAGACGTGGCCAGGGTCAGGCCCAGGACCAGGAGGGGCCGATCGGCCGCTGATCCTCGCCCGGCGCCCCGCCGCCCCGCGCGGCCGGGCGACGGGCGGGAGACCACGGCCCGGGCGGGATGGATGGGGTCCAAACGGTCATCGTCCTCGGCGTGGTCACCTTCGCCCTGGGCATCTTGCTTGGCTTCATCGGGGCCGGGGGCGCCGGTCTCACCGTCGCCCTGCTGACATCCGCCTTCGACCTCCCCGTCCACCAGGCGATCGGCACCGCCCTGGCGGCGATGGTCGTCGCCTCCGTCCTGGGCGGCGCCTCCCACTACCGCGAGGGCCACGTCGTCGGCCGGGTCGGCATCGTCGCCGGCCTCGGCGGCGTCGCCGGGGCTGCCCTCGGCGCCCGGATCGGCCAGGACATCCCCGAGACGGCCCTCCAGATCGCCGCCGGCCTCGGCCTCTGGCTCCTCTCGGCCCTGGTCTTGGT
>JBBJOE010000218.1:0-5287 GCA_037721765.1 Thermomicrobiales bacterium | reverse complement strand
CCATGGCGATCGACACCGTCGCCCCCGATGCGGCACCGGCGAGACGGGCCTGGAGCCCGGTGGCCGGCCGGCTGCTGGTCGGCCTGTTAGCCGGTCTCACCGCGGCCATCATCCTCACCCTCCTCCAACTCGCGATGCGGCGCTGGCTCGGCATCTCGCCGCCGCAGGAGATGATCCCGGACCGCCTGGCCCCTGCCATCGGGATCGAGCGGTTCCTCGACACGCTGCGCCGCCTCGGTGGGTACAACCAGGCCAAGCGATTCGGCTTCCAGAGCGGCTTGACCGGCGTCCTCGTCGTTGGCACGATCATCGGCGGGCTCTATGCGGCCGCGATCGAGTGGTGGCGCGGACGCGATGCGAGCGTCGCGGCGGGCCGCCGGCGCGGTGCCCGCTTCGTCGCTATCGCCGGCGTCACCCTGTGGGTCACGTCAATGCTGGCGCTGTGGCCCACGCTCGACACGAACTACAAGGGCCTGCCGCCCCAATGGGCAGAGGCCGCAACGGCGGTCGGCTACGCGTTCGCCTACGCCGTCTTCGCGCTGCTGGTGGTGGCCCTCTATGCCGTGCTGGTGCGCCCGCGGCGACGGGACATGACCGGTACGGAGCCGGTCCCGGCGTCGATGCCGGGGGACAGGGTCGTGCTGCCGCGACTCCCGGTCGTCGCCGCTCTCGGGGCGCTGGCCGCCTGGCCGGCGCTGTCGCTCCTGCGGTGGTTCGAGGACCGGGCCACGTTCGCCTACGACGGCCGCCGCTACAGCGGCCCCGGCATCGAGCCGATCACCCCGAACGACGCCTTTTACTCGGTGACCAAGAACCTCGTCGACCCGGACGTGAACCGGTCGGTCTACCGCCTCGCGGTCGACGGGATGGTCGATCGCTCGCTGCGGCTCACCTATGACGACCTCGTCGGCATGGGCGGCACCGAGCAAGAGACCACGCTCATGTGCATCAGCAACCGGATCAGCGCCGGGCTGATGAGCAACGCGATCTGGACCGGCGTTCCCCTCACTCGCCTCTTGGTCGAGGCGCAGGCGGACCTCGACGGCTACGAGGTGGTCCTGCGCGGGGCCGACGGCTACACCGATACGATCCCGATGGCGAAGGCGCTCGAACCGACGACCATGGTGGTCTGGCACATGAACGGGAAAGAATTGCCGCGGATTCACGGTGATCCCGTCCGGGCGATCGTGCCCGGCCTCTATGGTGAGAAGCATGTCAAGTGGCTGACCGGAATCGAGGTCGTCGATCACGACGTCGAGGGGTTCTATGAAGAGCAGGGCTGGGGACCGGACTTCGTGATCCCGACCCGGTCGGACTTTTTCTCGCCCCGGGTCACCAGCAGCGGTGGATACGTGTTCGCGGACGAATTCCGGCGCGGCCGGACAGCCCAGCTGCGGGGACGGGCCTTCGCCGGGTCGCGGGGCATCCGGTCCGTCGAGGTCTCGACCGATGGCGGAGAGACCTGGCAACGGGCCGAGATCGACTACCAGACGACGCCGCTCGCCTGGGTCTTCTGGTCCTTCCAATGGACTCCCGCTACGACCGGAGAGTTCATCCTCGCGGTCCGGGCGGTCGATGGCCTCGGTGGCGCCCAGGAGACGAGGCGGAGGGCCTCCTTCCCGCGTGAGGGAGACACCGGACTGCACCGGGTCCGGGCGGTGGTCGTCTGACGCCCGCCAGGGCGTCAATCAACGCCTGAGCGAACGCTAGCGATCGGCGCCGGGGCCGTGGTACCAATCCACCATGCGGACACCGGCGACGACCCGCGAGTGGCACGCGACGCGAGTGACGGACGGGGGGCGACGGTGCCACCGAAGAAGCGAAAGTCCGGCGGGAACGACCAGGGCGGCAAGTCACGCGCGGAACCCCGGCCCAAGGCCGGGTTGGCGAAGGCGGCGGCCACGCACGAGAGCGGCTCGGCCATGGTCCGGGTCGAAGCCGACCGGATCCGGTTGCCGGGCGGGTTCTCGCTGGACCTCCCGCCGCTCGACCCGGACCTGTACATCAACCGCGAACTCAGCTGGATCGACTTCAACCGGCGCGTCCTCGAAGAGGCGGCCGAGCGGTCCAATCCCTTGCTGGAGCGGCTGAAGTTCGCCGCGATCTTCAGCGATAACTTCGACGGCTGGTTCATGATTCGCCTCGCCGGTCTGAAGCGGAAATTGGCAACCGGGATGACCGACCCCGGCCCCGATGGCCGTACCCCAACCGCCCAGTTCGCCGCCGTCCGCCGCGCGGTCCAGACGCTGCTCGACGAACACGCGGCGCTGATCCGCACCGAGTTGCTGCCGGAATTACGAGAATGCGGCATCGCGCTCGTCCCCTGGGCCGATCTCTCCGGCCGCGAGCGTGACCGGCTGGCGACCGCGTTCGAGAACGACATCTTCCCGATCCTGACCCCGCAGGCGATCGACCGGGGCCGCCGGTTCCCCCACATCTCCAATGGCAGCTTGAATCTGATGGTCGAGCTGCGATCCCCGGCCGGGGCCCGTTTCGCCCGGGTCAAGATCCCCGCCACCCTCCCTCGCCTGGTCCGGGTCGAGGGCCCGGGAAAAGCCAAGCGGACGGGTCCGGAGACGGCCGCCATTCGATTCATCTGGCTCGAAGACCTCGTCTCGGCGCACCTCGACCGCCTCTTTCCCGGAAACGAGATCAGCGCCTCCTACCCGTTCCACGTCGTCCGGGACGCCGACATCGATCCCGAGGAGGAGGAAGACGACTCGACCCTGGACTTGCTCCACCAGATGCGGGAGTCGCTCTCGCTCCGCACCTTCGGGCCAGTCGTCCGGCTCATGGTCGACACCACGCTGCCCGAGGACCTTCGTGACTGGTTGGTCGACCAACTCCACGCCTCGGACCGCGACCTCTACGTCGTCAATGGCCCGTTGGGGACCGAGGACCTGATGGAGTTGATGCGGCTCGACCGGCCGGACCTCAAGGATCCCCCGTATCACCCCGTCGCGGCGATCAACCCCGCCTCCCCCGACGACCCCGACGACCTCGACGAGCGGCCCGACATCTTCGCGATGCTGAGGGAGCGGGACGTCTTGCTGCACCACCCCTACCAGGGATTCGGCACGGTGGTCGACTTCCTCCGGGCCGCCGCCGCCGACCCCGACGTGGTCGCCATCAAGCAGACCCTATACCGCATCGGCCGGGATTCCCCCCTCCTGCCGGCCCTGATCGAGGCCCGCGACGACGACACCCAGGTCGCTGTCCTGGTCGAGCTGAGGGCTCGCTTTGATGAGGAGAACAACATCACCTGGGCCGAGACGCTCGAGCGGCGCGGGGTCCACGTCGCCTTCGGGCTGGCCGGCCTCAAGACCCACTGCAAGGCCACCCTGGTCGTCCGGAGGGAACAGGATGGGCTCCGTCGCTACGTCCACCTCGGGACCGGGAACTACAACGCCTCGACCGCCCGCATCTACGAGGATATCGGGCTCCTGTCATCCCGGGAAGACCTCGGCCGGGATGTCTCGGAACTGTTCAACGCCCTGACCGGATTCGCCCAGCGCCAGCACTATGCCAAGCTGTGGGTCGCCCCGGCCCACTTGCGGGACCGGTTCCTCGAGGCGATCGCGCGCGAGGTGCGGAACCACCGGGAGACCGGCAACGGGTACCTGCTCTTCAAAATGAACCAACTGGTCGACCAGGCGATCATCCGGGCCCTGTACGCGGCGTCGCGGGAGGGCGTCACGATCGACCTGATCATCCGCGGCATCTGTAGCCTGCGGCCCGGGGTCCCTGGCTGGAGCGAGACGATCCGGGTCCGCAGCCTGGTCGGCCGGTACCTAGAACACAGCCGGATCTACGTCTTCGGCGGCCCGGGCCCAGACCGGCGGGTCTATCTCGGCAGCGCGGACCTGATGGAGCGCAATCTCGACCGGCGGGTCGAAGCCGTCTTCCCATTAGAGGACCCCCGCTCGCTCACGTATCTCGCCGACGAGGTGCTGCCCGCCTACCTCCGCGACACGTTCAACGCGCGCTCCCTGCGCCCAGACGGGGTCTGGGAGCGAGTCCTCCCCGTCCAGGGCGAGGAGCCCTTCGATGTCCAGGCGTGGTTGGCGCGGAACGCGGCTCGGTCCACGCCCCCGGTGGACGTGACGACCGGTTAGCCGGACCCCGGCTTCGGCCCACCAGGCGAGACCTTCGCGTCGCCGACGATGCCATCGAATGGTGAGTAGGTTGCCACGAACGACGCGTCGCGGTAAGAGCGGCGGAGGTCGAGGCCATATCCGACGAGGAGGTCCGGCGGGACATCGAACCCGACATACCGTAGCGGCACCTCGACCACCCGGGCCGAGCGGCGGTCTAGGCAGGTGAGGGTTTGGACCTCGCGCGCTCCCCGTCGCCGGAGCCAACGGGCGACGTGGGCGGCCCTCAGGCCAGAACTGACGATGCCGTGGACGACGAGGACCCGGCGACCGGCCAGGTCACGAGCGGAAACCTGGCGAGAGCCGAGCCGGATCGCGACCCCGCCCCCCGGCCCAGCGGTCCCAACGGACATGTTCCTGACCGTCACGGCGGCGGTGTCGAACCCGAGCCCGGCCGCCCGGAGTGGCGACGAGAGGTCGTCGAGGACGCGGCGTCCCCCGGCTCCGCAGGCCAGCAACAGCGGCGGGTCGGCCGCGCCGCCGCCGAGATCGCGGGCGATCTCCTGGGCGAGCCCGTCGAGGCGGACCGCGATCGTCTCCCGATCCAGGATCATCCGACCCGGCTCGCCGTCGGCACGGGCGGCCTCGCCCCCGTGCACCAGCATCAGGCGCACGTAATCCCGGCGGTAGAGCACCTTGACGCGGATGTTGGGGTAGATAGCCCGGAGGAGACGGATCTTGCGGTGCTTGCGGGTCACCAGGCGCTGCCGCATCGTCGTCAGTTCGACATACAGGCGGTGGTCGGGCAGGTAGAAGTCCGGGGTGATGAATTCCACGGGCCGCCGCTGGTCGTCCCACCGGATCGGGAAGGTGGTCGGCTCGTACGACCACCGGACGCGATACTCGGTGAGCAGGCGGGCGAAGACCGCCTCGAACGGGTGGGCGAAGGCCTCATTGGTCGCCCGGAGCCGAGGCTTGAATGGGAGGTGGACCGGCTGCCAGCCGTGCCGACCCGGCGTGGTCTGGACCTCGGAAATGGACCCGGCGACGGCGTGACCACCGGCTGACTCGTCGGCGCGAAAACCCTCGGACATACCCATCCCCGCGCCGGGTCTCGTCGGCGCTCGATTTTGATCACTCGCGGGGGTACCCCCATATTGGCACGCGCCCCGGACCCCTGACAACGGCCAAGC
>JBBJOE010000217.1:0-5322 GCA_037721765.1 Thermomicrobiales bacterium | reverse complement strand
TCGTCTGGCCCGTTCGGCTCCTCCCACGGGGATTCGACCCACCAGGTCGCGCCCGCCTCCGCCAGCGGCCCGATCGTCTCCGCTGCCACCGCCGGGTCGTTGCCCGGGGTCGTGCCCTGCGCGACCACGTCGAACGGTGTCGTCGCCCGGCGATGTTTCCCGGTGTACGCCAGCGCCCCCCGGATCACCGCCGGGGACTGGTCCTCCAGGATCAGGCCGTCGCACCGGGCTACCCGGGCCATCGACCGCTCGCTGCCGGCCTTGCCCGGCACCCAGACCGGGATGCGGGGACGCTGGACCGGGCGCGGCAGGAACGTCATCTCCCCCAGGCGGTAGTGGGTCCCCGCGAACGTGAACGGCTCGCCGCTCCAGAGCCCGTCCAGGATCGTCAGGCTCTCGTCCAGCAACTCCGCCCTGGCCCGCCGGTCGATCACCTCCCCGACATCGCCGAAGCTGTCCACGGCTCCCAGGCCCACCGGCAGGACCAGGCGCCCGCCCGAGAGGATATCCAGGGTCGCCGTCTCCCGCGCCACCTTCCACGGTCGCCTCCGCGACAGCGGCGTCAGCATCGCCCCGATCCGGACCCGCTCCGTCACCATCGCCATCGCCGCCATCATCACCCACGGGTCGTGGACCTCGGTCGAAAAGCCGGTATCGGTGTAGATGCCGTCCCATGTGAAGACCGCGTCCCAGCCGTGGTCCTCGGCTTCTCGGGCCAGTCCCGCTACCGTCCGGGGATCACCCTTCGGGATCACGATGCCGTATCGCATCGGGCTCGCCTCCTTGCGGTTTTCTCGTGTCGCGGTACGATCTTCGCATCGGGATCCCCGGCATGGCAACCGGTCAGATCGTCACCGGTCACCACCCGCCTGGCGATTGCCAGTCCCCTGACGATTGCCAGCCCCCTGACGATCGGCGACGAACCTCCTCGCCGGGTACCACGAGCCCCGGTCGATGGCCAGTCGCACCGCCTCGGACCGCCGTGCGTCTCTGGCCGCTGCCGCGGGCGACACTCGGGATGGGTGGCGCGAGTCCCGCCCTCGGCACGGGGTCTCGCCCCCGACAGGGTAGACTGGTCTCGGTGCGCATTCCGCAACCTTCCCCCCGCCATGCCCGGCCGCTCGCGACCCCTGATGTCCCGACGGCCCGCCGCGCGACACCCGAGGTGACCCCCCGATGACCGAGACGTTGCCACCCGGCCGGATCGCGGATGTCCCCACGACTGGCGACCCGGCGTTGGCCGCCCTGCGCCGGCACATCCGCGACATCCCGGATTTCCCCCAGCCCGGCATCCTGTTTCGCGATATCACCCCGCTCCTGGGCCACGGCGAGGTCTTCCGGGACCTGATCGACGTCATGGTGACGCGCTACCGGGGCACGATCGACGCGGTCGTCGCCATCGAGAGCCGGGGATTCATCTTTGGCGCCCCGCTCGCCTACGCCCTCGGCATCGGCCTGATCCCCGTCCGCAAGTCGGGTAAGCTCCCCGGGCGCACCCTCAGCGAGGACTACGCGCTCGAGTACGGCACCGCCACCCTGGAGATCCACCAGGACGCCATCTCCCCTGCCCAGCGTATCCTGCTCGTCGATGACCTGCTGGCCACGGGCGGCACCGCCCGGGCCGCCGCGACCCTGGTCGAACGCCTCGGTGGCGAGGTCGTCGGCGTCTTCGTCCTGGCCGAACTCTCCGCCCTCGGTGGCCGCGACGCTCTCGTCGGCCTCGACGTCACCAGTCTGATCGTCTACTGACCCGTTCGCGTCGCCCCTGCCCGGCCTCGGGCTGGCTGTCGCCGGTGCCGCGGCCGGCTCCCGGCGAGTCCAACACCCCCGCGAGACGGGGAGGCCGGTGGTCGTGACCCGCCCCGGCACTCCGGTGAGCGGGGCGCGTGATCGGGACGGACTCGGCCAGGTATCGTTCGATGCGGGCCGCACCACCGTCGCTGCCGGACGAGAGACGTTCGATGAGGAGACCAGCCATGCCCACCGAGACCGATCGTCCAGAGGCTGACGATACGCTCCCGATCACCATCGGAGACATCCAGGCTGCCGCCGCCCGCCTCGACGGCGTCGCTCACCGCACCCCGGTCCTCACCTCGCGGACCCTGGACGAACGCGTCGGGGGCTCGGTCTTCCTCAAGGCCGAGAACCTCCAGCGGATGGGCGCCTTCAAGTTCCGCGGTGCCTACAACGCCGTCGCCGCCCTCGACTCCGATACGCGGTCACGCGGCGTCGTCGCCTTCTCCAGCGGTAACCACGCCCAGGCCGTCGCCCTGGCCGCCCGTCTCCACGCCATCCCCGCCATCATCGTGATGCCCGCCGACGCCCCGCCCGCCAAGCTCGCCGCCACCCGCGGCTACGGCTCCGAGGTCGTCACCTACGACCGGTACACCGAGGACCGGGCGGCCATCGGCGCCAGCATCGCGTCCGAGCGGGGCGCTAGCCTGATCCCCCCCTTCGACCACCCCGCCGTGATGGCCGGCGCCGGCACCACCGGGCTGGAACTGTTCGAGGAGGTCGGGTCGCTGGACACCCTGCTGGTCTGCACCGGCGGTGGTGGCCTGCTGGCGGGGTGCGCCGTCGCCGCCCACGCCCTCAGCCCCGGCACCGCCGTGATCGGCGTCGAACCGGAAGCGGGCGACGACTTCAAGCGCTCCTGGGAAACGGGCCAGCGGGTCGGCCTCGCCGCGGTCCCCCGCACCATCGCCGACGGCCAGCAGACGATGATGCCGGGCGAGTTGACCTTCGCCGTCGCCCGCCAACGGGTGGCGGGCTTCGTCCTCGTCACCGACGCCGAGATCCTGGCCGCGATGGCCTTCGCCTTCGAGCGCCTCCGCGTCGTCGTCGAACCGAGCGGCGCCACCGCCTTCGCCGCCGTCCTGGCTGGCAAGGTCGACACCACCGGCCGCCGCATCGGTGTCACCCTCTCCGGCGGCAACGTCGGCCTCGATCAGTTCGTGGGGTTATTCGGTCGCTGAACCGCGTCGGAGTTCGGAGGAATGCGGCCAACGGGAGTCGAAGGGTACCTTGCCAGCGACCTGACCGCGGGAGAGCACGATCGGACGCCGTGCGGGCCCGAGCGTCCCAGATGACGCCGTGGGCCGTCGCCGGGCCGGCATAGGTCGTCGGAGCCGGCCAACCGCACTACGGCACCAGCGGCAACCGGACCGTGAACGTTGCGCCCCGCCCTTCCTCGCTCGCTACCGCGATCACGCCGCCGTGCTGGTCCACGATCCGTTTGACCCCCGCCAGTCCGATGCCGGACCCGGCGATCGCCCCGACGTTCTGGCCGCGAGAGCGGAAGGCAAAGATGCGAGGCAGGTCGGCTTCCGGGATACCGATGCCGGTGTCCTGGACCACCAACACGGCCTCACCGTCTCTGGCCGACACGCGAACCACGATGTCTCCACCGCCGGGGCTGTATTTCACCGCGTTGCCGAGCAGATTCGCCGTGACCCGCCGCAGTTGACGCGGGTCCCACGCGCCGATCAATTCGTCGGTCTCATGGGCGAATTGGAACGCGTGCGGGCCACCGGTCTGGTAGAGCTCGGTGATCATCTCGACGACCAGGGCGACCAGGTCGGTAGGCTGCCGCTCGATCTCGACCGGTTGGCCGATGACGAGCCGGGCATTGTCGCTGAGCTCGCTGATCTGATCGATCATGCGGTCCGCCAGCTCATCGAAGAGCACCACGCGTTCCGTCAGCGCGCCGGCATCCGGGACGCCCCGACGGCTGATCTGGCGGTGTAATAGCTGGGCCTGCGCCTTCAGGGTGGTCAGCGGGGTCTTGAGATCATGGGCGAGGGTATCCAAGAGCGCCTGTCGCTCGACTTCGCCGCGGATGCGCTCCGTGACGTCGGACCCTTCACAGAAGATCCCGGTGACCGCGCCGGTCTCGTCTCGGATCGGTTGGTAGACGAAGTCGAGGAATCGTTCATCGGGCGCCGTGTCCGATGCCCCTTGGAACAGGATTCGTTGGGCGCGTCCGATGTGGGGCTCCCCGGTCACATAGACGTGGTCCAAGAGATCGAGAAAGCCTTGATGCGCAATCTCTGGGAAGGCTTCGCGGACGGATCTGCCCACGAGCTCGCGATCGCCGACGAGCTCCGAGTACGCCGCGTTCGCGAGTTCGAACCGGTGTTCCGGGCCGCGCAGCACGCACATGAAGCCCGGCGCCTGGGTAAACAGCGCCCGTAGCCGATCGAGTTCTTCGCCCCGCCGTTGCTCGGCCACCACCTGGGCCGTCGTCTCCGTGCACACGACCAGGACACCGCCGACGCCGGATGGGGCATCGGGCTCATCGATTGGCCCGAAGCTGTAGGTCCAGAAGACCTCCTGGAGTTCACCGTGGCGGAAGATCGGGACGCGTTGGTTCTCGTGCCAGGTCGCGCCCTCGCCACGCATCACGGATGTGATCTGCGGGCCGATCACGTCCCAGATCTCGGCCCACGACGGGTGTCCGGGGGCGCCGAGGATGGCCGGGTGTTTCTCCGGCCCGAGCGACGCACGATAGGCGTCGTTATAGAGGCACGTGTGCTCCGGACCCCAGAAGATGAACATCGGGTGGCGGGTCGAGAGCATCAGGCGAACCGTCGTTTTCAATGTCTGTGGCCACGTCGTGGGCGGCCCGAGCGGGGTCCCTGCCCAATCGACGGCGCGGATCCGCGCTCCCATGTCGCCGCCGCCGGCGAGGAACGTCAACCCGTCGTGGGAGCCACGGTGCGGTGGGGACTCGTGGGGCGATTCGGTCATGCCGCAAGCGTATCCCACCACATCCTACCCTGACACGCACGGCATGAGGGGAGCCTCCCGGTCGACGGGCGTCGCTCCGACCCATCCCGGTCCAGGACTCCATCGCGAGGCTCTCCCTATGAGCCCGTGATGAACGTGCTGCGCTGGCGGGATGGAATGCTCTCCACCTCCCCGCAAGCCAGACCCGACCGACATCCCGGATGAAGAGTGGGCCCGCGCGGTCCCCTACCGCGGCTTGATGCGGCTTGACGCCGCGCGGTGCCCGCTCGGTCCCCGCGAACCGGATGACTCCCCGCGCTGGGTGGTCCGGGTCGGGGCCCCGTGGGGGATGCCGCCGGCGAATGTGCCATCCTGGGCGGTGGGGTTCCGGAGACTCGCCCGGGACCATGAATGCCTACCGGAGACGGTGACGTGACCGCCCGTCGTCACCGTTGCCAGCCCGGTGCGACATCGCCTCGTCACCCTCGCCGCTCAGGGTCCACGACGGGTGTGGGTCAGTGCGTCGATCTCCGCGCCGACCGCCGCCAACACCCGCTCCGCCGCCCGCTCCCCCGAGGCGATGCAGTCCGGCAA
>JBBJOE010000216.1:0-5324 GCA_037721765.1 Thermomicrobiales bacterium | reverse complement strand
ACGCTGCGCGCTAACCGGGCTGCGCTACACCCCGACGACGGAGGGGATGATACCACAGCCTCCCGACATCGGCCATGTGGAGGTATTCATCCCAGGAGCGATCGTCCTCTGCCCCCGAGCTTGAGTCGTGGTGATGACGCCACGCGAAGCACCAGGGAAATCCCTCGAGGCGCCGTCCGCAACACCACGAACGCCCGAACGAAATATCACTACAGATTCCTCGCATGAACGATCAAACGGGTGTTGTTGTAGTCATCATCGTTCGTCCAAGTTGTTGGTCCTCCGGGTGCGGCCCTGACGGCCATCCTTATGGTATCTTCATCCTCGCGTTCGCCCGCGTAGCTCAGAGGATAGAGCGCCACCGTCCTAAGGTGGGCGTCGGGGGTTCGAGTCCCTCCGCGGGCGCCACGACCCGTGGCCGCCGAGTTCCTAAGCTCGACGATCTCCTCGCCCATCGAGGCCTGGTACGACATACACTCTCGTGATTCCCGTACGGCCTAATTCATTTCTTGGGAGCGTAACGCCGCGCGGCTCGGGCTGATTTCGTCGGATCGCTTTCCGTTCAACGGCCTGCTATCCTATGGAAAGTACCATCGCCATGGGGTCGCGCCACGTGCGATCCCGGGCAGGCCGCCGATGTCGCACGGGAGAGCGCAATGCCGACCGACTACCGTGGACCGGCCGTGTTCGGATTCGAATCCGACCTGCCGGCCAGCCGCGTGGCGATGATCTCCGTTCACACCTCCCCGCTCGCCTCGCTCGGCCGGGCCGACGCCGGCGGGATGAATGTCTACATACGGGAATTGTGCTGCCATCTCGCCCCGTTGGGGCACGACATCGACATCTTCACCCGGCGGGTCGATGCCGAGACCCCCGAGGTGACCCAACTCTGCCCCGGCGTCAACGTGATCACGATCACCGCCGGGCCGGCCGAACCCGTCCACAAGGACGACCTCTTCCCACTCCTCCCCGAATTCGCCAACCAGGCCGTGCTCAGTTCCCTGCGTCGCGGGGTTCGCTACGACGTGGTCCACGCCCACTACTGGCTGTCCGGTTGGACCGCCCACCTGCTCCGCCGCTTCTGGGACACCCCGTTCGTGACGATGTTCCACACCACGGCCCACATGAAGCGGTCCTCGGGAAACTCCACGATCGAGTCGCCCCAACGGGTCATCACCGAGCGCCAGGTCATTGACCTCTCCGACAGCCTGATCGCGGCGAATCCCGCCGAACGGGCCGACTTGCTCTGGCGCCAGCGAATGCGGACCGACAAGGTCTGCACCGTCCCGCCCGGCGTCGACCTGGACCTCTTCTCCCCCGGCGACCAGGACGCTGCCCGGGGCCGCCTCGGTCTGCCGGACGACCGGCCCCTGCTCCTCTTCGTCGGCCGGATCGACCCGATCAAGGGCATCGACATCCTCATCCGGGCATTGGCCGGGTGGCCATTGGGCGGCCCCCGTCCCCGGCTGGTCCTGATCGGCGGGGAACTGGACGAGACCGGGATGCCATCCGGCGCCCTCGCCGCCGTCGCCGAGGGGGCCGAGGCGGCCGGGGTCGCGGACGACATCCTCTTCATGGGTTCTCGGCCACAGACGGACTTGCCCGACTTCTACCGGGCCGTGGACGTGGTCGCCGTGCCGTCCCTCTACGAGTCGTTTGGCCTGGTCGCGGTCGAGGCGATGGCCTGCGGCCGGGCGGTCGTCGCATCCCGGGCCGGCGGACTCGCCTTCACCATCGAGGACGGCGAGAGCGGCCTGCTCGTCCCAGTCGCCGACGCGGCCGCGCTTGGGGTGGCCCTGCACGAGGTCGTCAATGACGCCGAGCGGCGGGCTCGTCTGGGAACAGCCGCCCGAGTCGCCGCGTACCCGTTCTCTTGGGAAACGGTCGCCAGCGGCATCTCTCACATCCTCAACCGCCTCGCCCTCGGCCACCGGGCCGACCTCTGCTGCGACGAGGAGATCTTCGCCTGAACCCGGCGTTCGGCCCGGGGGAAACTCACCAGTCCCGAAGACGTCAGCCCCGTTCGGACTTGGCCTTCTCCTTCTGGTCCTTATAGAACTTCTTGGTCTTCGGCTCCGGACGGCTGTCCAGCGCCGCCTGCTCCTCCCGGCGCTTCGTCGAGACCGTCTCGAACTCTTCCTCCAGGCGGGCCAGGTCGTTGTAGATGGCGGTGTTGCTGTCCGCGATCGGCGTCCGCATCAGCATCCTGACCAACTGGAGCTGGGACTGGGCCGCCGCCGACGCCGCGGCCGGCAAGGACGCCCGCTTGGTGATCATGTCCACCAGCTCCAGGGTCTCGTCCACCGCCCCGTTGGCGTCCAACCGTTGCCGGATCATCTTCAACCCATCGACCACGTTCATGGCATCCCCCTGACCGTCGCGCTCGCGTCTCCGCCTTCGTCTCCATGATAGCCTAGGCACCCCTCCCGCCTCCTGGTCGCCATCGGACGGGCGATGCGGACCGTGCGCGCGCATTCGCGCCAATCCGCCCCGGTCACCTACCATGGGGTACGCGGCAGCGCGAGCGTTCGGCACCGCGGATCTCACCCGGGAGCGGAGACGGATGACACGACAGGGCACTGAAGGACACACCGAGAGCGGCGCGAACCGGGACGGGCCACCCAGGGCGATGACCATCGCCGGGTCCGATTCCGGAGGTGGGGCGGGCATCCAGGCTGACCTGAAGACCTTCTCGGCCCTCGGTGTCTACGGCACCTCGGCCCTGACCGCCGTCACCGCCCAGGACACCAAGGGCGTCTACGCCATCGCCGAGGTCCCGGACGAGGTCGTCATCGCCCAGATCGACGTCGTACTGGAAGATATCGGCGCCGATGCGGTCAAGACCGGCATGCTCTCCAGTCGCTCGATCATCGAGAACGTCGCCGACCGGTTGGAGGCCTGGGGCATCCCCCACCTCGTGGTCGACCCCGTCATGGTTGCCAAGGGCGGCGCCCGTCTGCTGCAGCCCTCGGCGGTCGAGGCACTAAAGGGCACCCTGCTGCCGCTCGCCGGCGTCGTGACACCAAATATCCCGGAGGCCGAGGTGCTCGCCGGTTTCGCGATCGCATCAGACGACGACGCCCACCGGGCGGCGATCGCCATCCACGCCCTGGGTCCGCGCTTCGTGGTCATCAAAGGCGGTCACCGGGACGGCTCACCCGACGACCTGGTCTACGACGGCGAGCGTTTCGTCCGCTTCGCCGCCGACCGGGTCGAGACGGCGAACACCCACGGCACCGGCTGCACGTTCGCCGCCGCCATCACCGCCCTGCTCGCCCGGAACATCGCCCCGATGGACGCCATCGCCGGGGCCAAGGCCTTCGTCACCCGGGCCCTCATCGCTAGCTACGCGATCGGCGCGGGTCATTCACCGGTGAACCACGCCTTCGCCACCCAGGATATCGACATCGCCAATGACCTCCTGGCCGACGGTGCGGTGCGCCGGTCAGAGGAGGTCGGCGCCGCGACCTGACCGGGTCCAGGTTTGCCGAGGACCGCGTCAGAAATCCCGGTAACGGAAGTCCCACATAGCCGGCCTGCTCGTACGGGTGCCGGGCGGGAGTATGGCCCGGGTCTCCACCTGTTCCCGCGACGGCCGATCGCATCCTGGCCTCCCGCATCGTGTCGAGCGTGAACGTATTCAAGGCTGTGCCGATCCCTGGCCCTTGGTGATCCGAGCGGACGGCCAGCATCTCCACCGCACCGGCCAGCCCCGTCATGTCCTGCCGGAGGGCGATGCGTCCCACCACCGCCTCACCGGTCTCCCGTGACCCACACGCGGTTTCCGTCGTCCTGGCAGACGGCCCGAACCGCGACTGCCTGGCTCATGTCCCTCCCGGGATCAATCCGATGATAGGTCGTCGTATGGACGACCTACTCGAACGACGCGTACACCGGCGCCCGGGCCAAGAGTGACGATCGCGTGACCGCGTCAAAGTCCCCTCTGCCCATCGGCCCGATCATCGTGTCCATGCGTTCCCTCCCCCGAGTCGTCGGATCCATCGCCGCGCCGGGCGAGGCTTCGCCGGGAGCGCGAGTCCAGGACGTGCCGGCGTTCGTCAGTTCTCCGCCTGGTCCGGCTCCGAGAGTTCATCCCCATCGGGCCCGGTCCACAACGCGTCCGCCGGGTCCCACAGGTGTGCCGTCAGATCGACCGTGAACTCTTCGGTGACCGCGATCCCCTCGGCCCGGAGGAGGCCGGCCATCACTTCCGGATGGCCGAAGTGCCAGCCACCGCTGAGGAGACCAACGCGGTTGACGACGCGATGGCACGGCAGGTCCAATTCCCGTGGGACATCCATCAGGGCCCAGCCGACCATCCGCGCCCCGCGCCGGTCGCCGAGGTGGGCCGCGATCCGGCCATAGGTGGTTACGCGGCCCGGAGGTATCTGGGCAACGACCTCGTAGACCTTCCGGGCGAACTCGATCGAGGCGGGCATCAGAGGCACCCCGTCAAGATTTCGAGGGGTGTCTGGCGCGGCCGGGTTACCCCTGGCAGGGTATACTCGTGGCATCGGCGCGACATGCTGACTCTCCCGTCTCCGGTCGATGGCGGACGACATCGAGGAACGATCACGGATGGTTTCGATACTCAAGAAGGTGTTCGGCGACACCGACGCTAAGGCGATCAATGCCCTCGCTCCCCTGGTCGCCGAGATCAATAGTTTAGAGCCCGAGTTCCAGTCCATGGAGGATCAGGAGTTCCTCGACATTGCGGCCGAGTGCCGGGCTCGGATCGACGCGGGCGAGACGACCGAAGACCTGCTCCCCGAGGTCTTCGCCGCGACCCGGGAGGTCGCCCGCCGGACCCTCGGGCAGCGTCACTACGACGTCCAGCTGATGGGTGGCATCGTGCTCCACCGGGGCAAGATCGCCGAGATGCGCACCGGCGAGGGCAAGACCCAGACCGCGACCCTCGCCGTGGCCCTCAACGCGATGGAGGGCCGCGGCGTCCACCTGGTCACCATCAATGACTATCTGGCCCGCCGCGACACCGCCTGGATGGGCCGCATCTACCACGCCCTCGGCCTCTCGACCGCCAGCATCCAGCACGACGAGGCCTACCTCTTCGACCCCGATTGGGAGTCGCCCGACCCGCGCTTCGCGTTCCTGCGCCCCGTCACCCGGGCCGAGGCCTACGCGGCCGATATCACCTACGGCACCAATAACGAATTCGGCTTCGACTACCTACGCGACAACATGGTCTCTCGGGCCGAAGAGCAGGTGCAGCGCGGCCTCGCCTACGCCATCGTCGACGAGGTCGATAACATCCTGATCGACGAGGCCCGGACCCCGCTGATCATCTCGGGCCAGGCGGCCCAGGC
>JBBJOE010000215.1:0-5344 GCA_037721765.1 Thermomicrobiales bacterium | reverse complement strand
GCTCGGGGGTGCCCAGGTCGCGCCAGAAGGCGTGGGTGCGGAAGCCGGCGACGGGCTCGGAGGAGGCGATCAGGGCGGGGTAGAGGTCGCGTTCGAGGGAGCGGACCTCGCCGGCGGGGAGGACATCGAGGGCGCGGCGCTCCAGGACGGAGCCGCCGAGGTTGACCCAGGGCGAGACGGCCTCGGCCGGGGAGGGTTTCTCGACCCAGCGGAGGACGCGGTCGGCGTCGTCGAGGACGACCATGCCGTAGGCGGAGGGGTCGGCGACCTCGGCCAGGGCGACGGTGGCGATGGCGTCCCGCTCGCGGTGGTGGGCCATCAGGGCGGTGAGGTCGACATCGGTCAGGATGTCGCCGTTGAAGATGATGAAACGGTCGTCCCGCAACATCGGCTCGGCATGCTTGAGGGCCCCGGCGGTGCCCAGGGCGCCCTCTTCCTGGGAGTAGTCGATGGCGAGGCCGAAGCGGTCCCCGGTGCCAAAGTGGGACTGGATGGGCCGTGGCAGATGGTAGGTGCTGAAGATCAGGTGATCGACGCCGTGGCCGGCGAGCCAGCGGACGACGTGTTCGAGGAAGGGCCGGTTCATGACCGGGATCATCGGCTTGGGGGTGGTCAGGGTCAGGGGCCGGAGCCGGGTCCCGAGCCCGCCGACGAGGATGATCGCTTCGATGGGATGCCTCCTCGCTGGCATGATTGGGGTCGCATCTGTCTGGCCGGCGGCGCGAGAATGGCCCGGTTCTGGCAGCGGTGTGGAGAAGATGCCCGGATGAACGGCCGTCACGTCGACGGGAATCAAGGGCCCCAGTACATGTGGTCGGCGATATCGTCTGGACCGTTCGCGGTAAAACTGTCCGCGTCGCCACGTGGCTCGGGTCCGCGTGGGAAGATGCGAGTGGCGTGAAGGGCCTCCGCTCGACACGAGGGCCCAGAGACTCGAGCCGACAGGGGGCAGCGTGAGGTTGGACCGTGACGAGAGGGAGGTGGGGGCGTGACGGATGACGGACCGACGCCAGTGTTCTTCCAGTCGCCGTCTGACTTCCGGGCGTGGCTGGAAGCACACCACGCGGAAACGCGTGAGGTGTGGGTCGGATACTTCAAGGTTGGGTCTGGCCGGCCAAGCATGACCTGGCCGCAGAGCGTGGACCAAGCGCTCTGCTTCGGCTGGATCGATGGGGTGCGCAAGCGGCTCGACGGTGTCAGGTACATGATCCGGTTCACGCCCCGAGCGGTGCGGAGCACGTGGAGCGCGGTGAACATCGACCGGATGGGCGAGTTGACCAGACAGGGCCTGGTCCAGCCCGCGGGATTGGCGGCATTCGAGGCCCGGAGCGAGGACCGGTCCCGGATTTATGCCTACGAGCAGACGGATGCCGCCGTTTTGGGTCAGGTGGATGAAGCCGCGTTCCGTGCCAACGAACGAGCGTGGGCATTCTTCCAGACCCAAGCGCCGTGGTATCGGCGGACGGCAATCCGGTGGGTGGTGAGCGCCAAGAAGGACGAGACGCGGCAGCGGCGACTGACGGCCCTGATCGCCGATTCGGAACATGGCCGGACGATCCCTTCCCTCACCCGGCGCACCGGGGGCACGGACCAATCCTGACGACCGAGGCAATGACCTGGGCCGCCATGAACATTCCAGCAACGACGCCCCCGCTTCCCGGGAAGCGGGCGCATCCTGGGTCGGGACCGCGTTAGCCCTAGTGCGCTGGGCAGTCAGGGGTACGACTCCTTCGCCGGCGCGGCGAATGGCCCGGCGCGGTGAGCCGTGGCGAAACATGGAGATGAGCCGGTCAGGCCGGGTCGTCGGGGGCATCCGCGCCGCCGGTGGTGAGGAGGGCGAAGTATTTGGCGGCGGGGTGGTGGATGACGATGGCGGCGGTGGTCTGTTCGGGTTCGAACTGGTGGCCGCCGGTCAGGCGGAGGTCGATCTTGGAGAGGTCGAGGAGTTGGTCGACCTGCTCGTGCTGGGCGAGGTCGGGGCAGGAGGGGTAACCCCAGGAGTAGCGCTTGCCGGCCCCGGGGCCGATGCCGAGTTCGGCCCGGGTGCGCTGGTGGAGCCACTCGGCGAGGCCCTCGGCGGTCTGGACGCTGAGGCCGTGGCTGTAGAAGCTGTCGCTGTAGTCGCCGGCGGCCTGGAGGCGCTCGGTCCGCTCGCTGGCCTCGGCGCCGACGGTGACGATCTGGAAGGCGACCACGTCGCGCTGGCCACCCGCGAGGGGAAGGAAGTAGTCGGCCAGGCAGAGGCGCTCGCGGGCGGGCTGGCGCGGGAAAGTGAAGCGGACCAGTTCGCGCTCGGCCTCGTCCGGGCTAAAGACGACCAGGTCGTTGCCGTCGCCGTTGGCGGGGAAGTAGCCGTAGCGGGCCCGGGGCTTGAGCCAACCGGAGGCGATGGCGTCGGCCTGCATCTCGGCCAGGCGGGGCAGGAACTCGTCGCGCTGGAGGGCATCCCAGGCCTCGCCCTTGACGCCCTTGCCGCCCCAGTGGAGGCGGAAGAGGGTCTTCAGGTCGAGGTGGGGCCAGAGTTCGGTGAGGTCGATGTCGTCGAGCTGACGGACGCCCCAGAAGGGGGGAACGGGCGGCCCGGCGACCGGTTGGACGGAACTGGCGGCGACGGCGGTGGCGGCCGCGGGGGTGCCGAAGGAGTTCCGGGAGGGGCGGGCCAGACCCGCCCGGGCGGTCTTCTCGTTCTTGGTGACCAGGGCGTCGCGGCGGACCGGATCGACGATCTGGTCCATCAGGGAGAGGCCCTCGAAGGCGTCCTTGGCGTAGAAGACGCCGGGCTCGTAGGGGGTGTCGTCGGCGACGAAGAGGGCCCGGCCGGCGTAGGCGGGGTTGATCGCGGCACCGCCGATGATGACCGGGAACGCGTGGCCGAGGTGGTGGAGTTCCTTGACGCAGAGGGGCATCTGCTTCGAGGTCGAGACGAGCAAGGCGGAGAGGCCGATCGCGGTGGCGTCGACCTCGACGGCCTTGTCGATGATCTTGCTGATCGGGACCTGCTTGCCGAGGTCGTGGACGGTGTAGCCGTTGTTGGTCAGGATCGTGTTGACCAGGTTCTTGCCGATGTCGTGGACATCGCCGAAGACGGTGGCCAGGACGACGGTGCCCTTGGTCGAGCCCTCCGTCTTCTCGAGGTAGGTCTCGAGGCGGGAGACGGCCTTCTTCATCGCCTCGGCGGACTGGAGGACGAAGGGGAGGATCAGCTCGCCGGCGCCGAACTTGTCGCCGACCTCCTTCATGGCCGGGAGGAGCACGGCGTTGAGGACCTCCACCGCGTCGCCGGCCCCGGCCACGGCGAGGTCGACCTGGTCCTCGATCCCCTCCTTCTTGCGGTGCAGGATCTGGTAGTGGAGGCGCTCGCGCGGTCCCATGCCCTCCATCGGGTCGGGGCCGCCTGCCGGGGCGTCCTCGCGGCCCTCGAAGCGCTCGATCAGGCGGGCCAGGGCGTCCGGGCGGCGGGCGAAGATGAGGTCCTCGGCCAGTTCGCGCTCGTCTGCCGGGATCTCGCCGAAGGGGACGACGTGGGAGGGGTGGATGATGGCCATGTCGAGGCCGGCCTTGATGGCGTGGTAGAGGAAGACGGCGTTGATGACGCGGCGGGCGACGGGGTTGATGCCGAAGGAGACGTTGGAGACGCCGAGCACGGTCAGGACGCCGGGGAGTTCTTCCTCGATGCGGCGGATGCCCTCGATGGTCTCGATGGCGGAGCGGGTGAACTCCGGGTCGCCGGTGGTGAGGGGGAAGGTGAGGGGGTCGAAGACCAGGGCGCTCGGGGCCAGACCGTACTCGCCGACGACCAGGTCGTGGATGGCGCGGGCGACCTCGACCTTGCGGTCGGCGGTCTTGGCCATCCCCTCCTCATCGATGGTCAGGGCGATGACGGCGGCGCCGTGGGCGAGGGCGAGGGGGAGGACGGCGTCGATCTTGGCCCGGCCGTTCTCCATGTTGACGGAGTTGACGATGGCCCGGCCGGGGTACTGCTCCAGGGCGTCTTCCAGGGCGGGGGCCTCGGTGGAGTCGAGGACCAGGGGGGCCTCGACGTTGAGGGCCAGCTTCTTGACCAGGCGGCGGAGGGTGTCGCGCTCGTCGTCGTCGGTGCGTTCGGTGAGGGCGACGCAGACGTCGAGGGTGTGGGCGCCCTCGTCGATCTGGTCGCGGGCGACGACGATCAGGCCGTCGTAGTCGTCGGCGAGGACGAGGCGCTTGACCTTGCGGGAGCCGAGGGTGTTGACCCGCTCGCCGATGATGGTCGGGGAGGGCTCCTGCCGGAGGGGGACGGCGCGGACCATGCTGGCCAGCAGGGGCAGGGGCTCGGCGGGTCGGACGGCGACGGAGAACGGGCGGGAGGCGAGCTCGCGGGCGAGGGCGCGGATGTGGTCCGGGGTGGTGCCGCAGCAGCCGCCGACGATGCCGACGCCGAAGCCCTCCACCATCTCGCGGAGCTGGCGGGCCATGGGATCAGGTTCGAGGGGGTAGAGGGCCTTGCCATCGACGTTGAGGGGCAGGCCGGCGTTGGGGATGACGGCGACGGGTTTGGTGCTGAACTCTCCCAGGTAGCGGGCGGGCTCGCGCATGTGCTCGGGGCCGGTGGAGCAGTTGAGGCCGAGGACGTCCACCGGCAGGTGTTCGAGGATCGTCAGGGCGGCGGCGATGTCGGTACCGAGCAGCATCCGGCCGGAGGTGTCGAGGGTGATCTGGGCCTGGATGGGGACGAAGCGGCCGGTCTGCTCGCGGACGCGGAGGGCGGCGTGGACGGCGGCCTTGAGTTCGAGGATGTCCTGGGTGGTCTCGATCAGGAGGACATCGGCGCCGCCGTCGACGAGACCGCGGATCTGGTCGATGAAGAGGGTGACGACCTCCTGGAAGCGGGCGTTGCCGAGGGCGGGGTCCTCCGAGGCGGGGAGGAGGCCGGTCGGGCCGATGGAGCCGGCGACGAAGCGGGGACGGTCCTTCGTCGCGAAGCCGCCGGCGACGCGGCGGGCGATCTCGGTGGCGACGCGGTTCTGGTCGTAGGTGCGCTCGCCGAGGCCGTACTCCTCCAGCTTGAGGAGGGAGCCGCCGAAGGTGTCGGTCTCCAGGACGTCGGCGCCGGCTTCGAGGAAGGAGGCGTGGACCTCTTCAATCAGGCCCGGGTTATGGAAGACCAGGTTCTCGTTGCAGCCCTCGATGCCGCCGTACCCGGCGGCGTCGAGGTCGTAGGTCTGGATGGATGTGCCCATGGCGCCGTCGTAGAGGACGACGCGAGAGCGGACGAGGTCGAGGTAGGGGGAAGGGCCGGTCTGGCGCCGCAGGGGTGGGCGAGTAGCGGGGAGGGTTTGGGCCATGGGGGGAGAACTCCGGGGCG
>JBBJOE010000214.1:0-5351 GCA_037721765.1 Thermomicrobiales bacterium | reverse complement strand
GCGTGTTTCCTTTGTTTATTGCTTGTGTTGCTGTTGGGGGGGGGGGGCGGGCCCGGGGGGGGGGGGGGGGGGGGCGGGGGCGCCCCCCGGCGGGGGTCCCCGCGACCGTCAAGAATCGCCTCACCTCGACCGTCACCGTCGAACCGATCGGCCCCCGGACGAGGGAGCCGGCGGCACCTGAGTCGAGCCCGGCCAGAGACTGTCCGTCGACCGCCACGATCACGTCGCCGCTCAGGATCCCGACCGCCTCGGCCGGCGTGCCGGGGATCGTCGAGACGACCCGCAGGGCCCCGGCGACCGCTTCGATGTTGACCCCGATGCCGCCAAACACCCCGTCCAGCGCCGCCGCCGCCGGGGCGGCCACTTCTGGCGGCAGGAAGGTGGTATAGGGGTCCTCGAGGGTCGCCACCATGCCGGTCAGCGCGGCGTGTTCCAGTTCGGTCGCGAACGCGTCGGCCTCGCCGGAGCCGGGCCGGTAGTAATACTCCTCCCGCAGGAGGCGCCCGACCTCCTCGACCTGATCGAATGGCCGGTCGCCGGTGACGACATCGAGGGGAGAGGCGTTCCGGAACACCGACCGCTCGGCGATCATCCCGGCGCCGAACGCGACCACCGCGATCAGCGCCGCGAGGGAGATGCCCAAGGCGACGTGCCAGCTGGAAAACACCCCAGGCCCGGCAACGCGGGCCTGTTGGTTCAGGTACCCATCCATGTGGTGATCCCCGGCCGGGCCGCCTTCGCTCCGGGGGGCAATCTGGTGGCGCGGGGGATCGTCGGGATAGTGATCGGGCGGATTCCGTGTCGATTCGTCGTCGTTTGCGGCGCTTCGGTGGTCCATCCGATACTCCCGAGACGAGGGTGAGACGGTGATGTGGATGGCGAGGATCCACGCCGCGAAGGCGCCGGGCGAACACCCTGAGCCATGATAGACCGGGCCGCCAGACCATCGCGGCCCGGACGATGCATGGTCCGGCGCGATGGCCCACCGGGGGCTGGATAGTGGAGACGAGATGCTACTCGCCGTCGACGTCGGCAATTCCAACACGGTGATCGGCCTCTGCGACCCCGGTGACGGGGGGCGCGTCCTGGAGGTCTGGCGGCTGACGACCGCGGCCGAACGGATGCCGGACGAGTGGTTCTCGTTGCTCTGGCCCTTGCTGCGGGCCCGGGACCTGGAGATGGGTGCCATCGGCGACGTGGTGGTGTCCAGCGTGGTGCCGTCCGTCACGGGCTGGTTCTCGGCGATGTGCCGGGACCGCCTCGGCGTCGAACCGCTGGTGGTCTCCATCGATCTCGATCTGGGGATGCGAGCCCTGGTCGACCGCCCAAGTGAAGTCGGCGCGGACCGCCTGGTCAACACCGTCGCGGCCTTCGCTCGCTACGGCGGTCCCGCCATCGTGATCGACTTCGGTACCGCCACGACATTCGATGTGGTGTCGTCCGGCGGGGATTTCCTGGGTGGCGCCATCGCCCCGGGCCTGATGATCTCGTTGGAGGCCCTGACCGGCAAGGCCGCCCGTCTCTTCTCGGTCGAACTGGCCCTGCCAGCCGCGGCCATCGGCACCGATACGGTGACCAACATCCAGTCGGGTCTGGTCTTGGGCTACGTCGCGATGTTGGAGGGGATGGTCGGGCGGATCAGGGCCGAACTCGGCGGCGCGGCGACCACGATCGCCACGGGCGGTCTGGCGGGCTTCTTCGCCGGCGCCACGCCGGTGATCGATCACCACGATCCCGACCTGATCATCGACGGCCTGCGTCTGATCCATCGCCGGATCCGGGGGGCGTGAGGTCCCGCGTCAGGTGGGCGTTCCCGTCTCGCTCCAGTCGCCGGCGAAGAACGACAGGTCCGTCTCGGCCGAGAACTCCCGGGCGAACGCCTCGATCAGGTCGAGGGCGCCGACCGCGTCGCGGATATCGAGGACCTCGACCGGGGAGTGGGAATAGCGTCGGGCCAGATTGACGATCCCGGTCGGCACCCCCGCCCGGACCAAGTGGACGGCGGCGGCGTCCGAGTTGCCGCCCTGGAAGAGGCCCCGCTGCCACGGTCCGCCGACCGCCTCGGCATGGCGCATCAGGTGAGCCGTCATCGCTGGTTGGGCGATGGCGCCACGGCTGCCGCCCTGGCTGGATAACGTGATCACCGGTCCGGCCCCGATCGTGACCGGCAGGTCTCGCGTGGCGGACACGTCAGGAGTCCCGCCGCAGGGCATCGTGTCGAGGACGATCGCGGCGGTCGGGTCGAGGCGATAGGTGATGATTTCCGCCCCGCGTAGTCCGACCTCCTCTTGGGTGGTGATGACCAGATGGATGGTCGCCCGTGGCTCCCGGTGCCGGAGGCGACGGGCGAGTTCCACCACCACCGCGCAGCCGATCCTGTTGTCGATCGCTTTTCCCGAGATTCGGTTCGGGTTAGCGAGCCGGCGCAGGGGGGCCTCGTAGGCGATGGGGTCGCCGACCCGTACCCCGTGCGCGGCGACCTCGGCGACCGAGTCGCAGCCGAGGTCGATGTAGAGATCACGCAGGGCGGGGGCGATCAGGCGTTCGGCCGGGGGCGTGATGTGACCCGCCTTGGCACCGATCACCCCCGCCAGCCCCCGGACGCGGACGGCCCGGCCGACCAGCAGCGTCTCGACGACCCCGCCGACCCGCTCGAAGCGGATCATGCCGTCCGGCTCGATCGCCTTGACGGTCGCCCCGATCTCGTCGGAATGGGCGGCGATCATCAATGAGGGTGAGTCCACGGGGCCGCGTAGTGTCGCCACCAGATTGCCGAAGGGGTCGATCTCCAAGTCGTCGACGTGGTCTCGCAGGTCGGCTTCGAGTCGCCGGACCAGCGCCTGCTCGTGGCCAGAGACCGCGTCGATGGCGCAGTACTCGCCGGTCAGGGTGACCAATCGCCCGGCCACCGCTCTCCCGTCCGCCGTGTCCACCGTGAGTCTCCTCCGCCGGACCGGGCCGGCATGTCCAAAACGCGCGACCGGCCCGTGCCGGTCGCGTTGATCTCCGTATAATAGGCCACCTTTTCGGCACCGGGGACCGCCGCCGGACGGGTGGGCTCGCCGGGCCGGTCGCTTGACCGGAGCCGGCCGAACTCCACGGTCGATCTTGGCCGGGCGAGAACGTGGGAGAGGGAGGGACGACACCGGGCACGGACAGGGTCTCCGATGTGTCCGGACGAGCAGGCACGAGGCACAGCCACCATCCAAGCTGCACAGCGAGGTGCAGGACCGTCACGCGGGTTCGATCCCGGTCACCGTGGGGCCGGGATATGGAAGGCGTCGGAGGGCAGCCATGCGGCACTTCTCGGCAGACCACATCCGGAACGTCGGCTTCTTCTCGCATGTGGGCGCCGGCAAGACGTCCCTGACCGAGGCCCTGCTCTTCGACACGGGCCAGACCAAGCGACTGGGGCGGGTCGAGGACGGCACGACGGTGTCCGACTTCGACCCCGACGAGATCAAGCGCCACCATTCCGTCAGCACCGCCGTCGTCCCGATCGAGTGGCGCGAGACGAAAGTCAACATCCTCGACCCGCCCGGGTTCGCGGATTTTCTCGGAGAAGCCACGGCGGCGCTGCGCGTCTGCGACGCGGCCGTGATCGTCCTCGACGCGTCCGCCGGCGTCGAGGTCGGGACCGAACAGGTCTGGCAGATGGCCGCCGATCGCCACCTGCCCCGGATCCTCTTCATCAACAAGATGGATCGCGAGAACGCCGATTTTGACCGCGCGCTCACCTCTGCTCGCGATGCTTTCGGCACGTCGGTGGCGCCTATCCAGTTCCCGATCGGCAGCGAGAAGGGGTTCAAGGGCTTCGTCAGCCTGCTCGATGAGGTCGCGTTGACGTTCCACGACAACCACGACGGTGGCTTCGAGATCGGTCCGATCCCGGAGGATCTCGAAGCATCGTGCCGGGCCTACCGACTCCAACTGATCGAGGCGATCGCCGAGCGGGACGAGGACCTGCTGACCCGCTACCTCGAAGATCAGATCATCACCAAAGAAGAGCTGCTCGCGGGGTTGCGGACCTGCGTCGAGACGGGTTGCGTCATCCCGGTCCTCTGCGGCGCGGCCACTGGGAACCGGGGCATGCAGCCGCTCCTCGACGCGATCGTCGATTACGTGCCGGCCGCGTCGACCCACCGCGAATCGCTCGCCGGGCGAGATGGCCAGGACCCGCTGGCGACGGATTCGGACGGACCCCTGGTCGCCATTGCCTTCAAGACGGTGGCTGACCCCCACGTCGGGCGGGTCACCTACCTCAGAATCTTATCGGGGGTCCTCGAGTCCAATAGCCACGTCACCAACGCCTCGAAGGATGCGCACGAACGGGTCGGCCACCTCTTCCACGTCCGCGGCAAGGAACACGTCCCGGTCGATCGTGCCGTCGCGGGTGACCTCGTCGCGGTCGCCAAGTTGGGTTCCGTCGCCACGGGAGATACGATCCGGGGCGAGGGCACGCGTGACACCGTGGAAGGAATCACGTTCCCGGACGCTTCCTATTCGGCGGCGGTTACCCCGAAGACCAAGGGCGACCTGGACAAGATGGGTCAAGCGCTCTCGCGCATCGTCGAGGAGGATCCCTCGCTCCGCCTCTCGCACGAGCCGAGGACGGGTGAGACGATCCTGAGCGGTCTCGGCGAGCCCCACATCCAGATCGCCCTGGACCGTATGACCCGGCGCTACGGCGTCCACGTCGACCTCGGCTTGCCCCGCGTCGCCTACCGGGAGACGGTCGGAGGCAAGGCGACCAGCGAGTTCAAGCACAAGAAGCAGACCGGTGGCGCGGGCCAGTATGGCCACGTGATCCTGGAGATCGAACCGTTACCGGACGAGGACTTCGCGTTCGTCGAGCGGGTGGTCGGCGGTTCAGTGCCACGCAACTTCTATCCGGCGGTCGAGAAGGGCGTCCGGGAAGCGATCGAGGCGGGTCCGCTCGCTGGTTACCCGATCACCAATGTCCGGGTCACGTTGACGGATGGGTCGTACCATCCGGTCGACTCGAACGAGATGGCCTTCAAGATCGCCGCCCGGGAGGCCGTCAAGAAGGGGATGCTGGCCGCCAAGCCGACCCTCCTCGAACCGGTGCTGCGGATCTGGGTGACGGTGCCCGAGGCGATGATGGGCGACGTCATGGGAGACCTGAACGCCAAGCGAGCCCACGTCAACGGCATGACTCCCGCCGAGCACGGTCTGACCACCATCGAGGCGGACGTTCCGGCCATTGAAGTGCAGCGCTACGCGACCGACCTCCGCTCGATGACCCAAGGACGGGGTGCCTTCCGGACCGCCTTCGACCACTATCAGCCCGTCCCGCCCCAATTGGCCGAACAGGTCCGCGCCGACGCCCA
>JBBJOE010000021.1:0-18779 GCA_037721765.1 Thermomicrobiales bacterium | reverse complement strand
GGTCGCAACCTTCGGATTCGTGACCACCTCGATGGCCGGCCGAGAACCAGGACGGCGTCGTGCCGCTCGGCACGTTGATACTCGCGCATGGGCCCTGACCCAGCCCATCACGGCTCGCCCAGATGCTCGGGTGCGATGACGGCGAAGGTGCCGCGGCGGTGTTCCCGCTCATGCTCGTGGCGCGCTCGGTTACGGTTGCGTTTGGGATATGTCGCGTCGCCGGCGGCGGGCCGGTGCTGGTCACGACGCCATCGCGTAGGGCGACTCCTCCCGGACCCGCTCGGCTTCGTGCTCGCCGCCGGTCTCCGCGCCGGCGGCGGTCCAGGTGGCACTGCCGGGGCCGAGCAGCCGGTCCACGGCCCGGCCCAGCGACCCACCGGCCTCGACCCGTCGAGATCGGCTGCGGACCGCGACCATGCCCCGCCTGAGCGGGATCTCGAAGACGAGTTCGTCCTCTCCCTCGTGATGCCCGAGGAGGTCCAGCAGGGAGTGGATCCCCGCCCCGTCAGACCACCACTCGTCGCGTCCGGGAAGGGTGATCCGCATCGTCCCCCGCGATCGTGGCCGGGCCCGGGAGGACGTGATGGTGAGGCTGGCCTGGTCACAGACCAATTGCCACTGCTCTCCCCTCCGCTCAGCCTTGGCCTGGACCTCGATCACCGCGTCCTCGACCCACAACTCCAGATGCCGGTCGTAACATTCGGGGAACGCGACCAATTCGATCGAGCCCGTCAGGTCTTCCAGCGTGACGATCGCCATGGTCTTGTTGGCCTTGGTAGTCACCCGCCGGACCGCGGCGATCATCCCGATCACCTTGACCGGGCCCGGACCTTCCCGCTCGTTGATCGCCGCCACCGTCGTCGTGCCCGGCGCTACCTGCATCCCTTGCCCCAAGACCGCGTTGAGCGGGTGATCGCTCAGGTAAAGTCCAAGCAGTTCCTTCTCCCAGGTCAGGTGCTCCCGGCTCACGACGACGGGCCCCGCCGGGATGACGAGCGACGTCCCGGCCGGTGCCGCCGCGACCGGTACGGCCTGGGGCGTGAATTCGAAGAGACCGATCTGGCCCCGGGACGCCGCCTTGTGACGCCGTTGACCGGCTTCCATCGCCCGGTCCAGGGCGCCGAGCACATCCGCCCGCGGCCCGAACTCGTCCATGGCACCGGCCTTGGCCAAGCACTCGACGACCCTGCGGGAGACGCGTGTCCAGTCGATCGCGTCGCAGAAATCGTCGAGCGTCGTGAATATGGCGTCGCGTTGCCCCTGCCGGACGTCGAGGATGCCGCGCAGGGCGGCCTCGCCGGCGTTCTTGATGGCCAGGAGGCCGAACCGGACCGCCTTGGTGCCGTCCGCCTGCCGCTCCACCGTGAAGCCGAGATCGCTGGCGTTGACGCGGGGCGGCAGCACGGTGATCCCGGCGCGGCGGCACTCGGCGAAGTCGGACACGATCTTGTCCGGGTTGCCGATATCGGTGGTCAGGAGGGCGGCCATGAACTCGACCGGGTGGCGGGCTTTGAAGTAGGCCGTCTGGGCGGCAATCACGGCGTAGGCGGCGCTGTGGGCCTTGTTGAAACCGTATCCGGCGAACCGTTCGATCAGATCCCAGATTTTGCCAGCCAGCGACCCGTTGATCGAGTTATCGGAGCAGCCGGTGACGAAGCGCTCCCGGTATTTGGCCATCTCGGCCGGCAGCTTCTTGCCCATCGCCTTCCGCAGGCCGTCGCCCTCGGCCATGGTGAACCCGGCCAGCACGTTGGCCTGCCGCATGACCTGTTCTTGGTAGAGGGCGATCCCGTACGTCTCCCCGAGGACCGGCTCCATCGAGGGGTGCATGTACTCGATCGGCTCGCGACCGTGCTTGCGGGCGATGTAATCCGGGGCCAGCTCCATCGGGCCCGGCCGGATCAGGGCCATCAGGGCGATCAAGTCCTCGAAGCAGGTCGGGGCGACGTCCGTGGTCATCCGGGTGGTCATGCCGCCTTCCAATTGGAAGATGCCGACCGTCTCCCCCCGACGGAGGAGGGCGTAGCTCTCCTCGTCGTCGAGGGGGATCGTCTCCAGATCGAGGCCGTGTCCGTCCCGGTTGACCAGTTCTATCGCCCGCCCGAGGACCGAGAGCGTCTTGAGACCCAGGAAGTCCATCTTGAGCAGCCCGAGGTCTTCGAGCTGGCTCATCGGGTACTGGGTGGTAATATCTCCGTCGCTCTTGCCGCCGGCGTGCTGGAGTGGCACGTGCTGGATGAGGGGATCACGGGAGATGACTACCCCGGCCGCGTGAGTCGACGCGTGGCGGGCGATCCCCTCCACCTTCTTGGCAGCGTCGACCAGTTCTTTCACCGACGCGTCGGCGTCGTAGAGCTTCTGGAACTCCGGCACTCGTCCCATCGCCCCGTCGATCGTGATCCCGGGGCCGACGGGGATCAGCTTGGCGACCCGGTCGGTCTCGGCGAAGGTTCGGCCCATCGCCCGCCCGACGTCGCGAACCGCGGCCTTGGCGGCCATGGTGCCGAACGTGGCGATCTGTGCGACCCGATCGTCGCCATACTTGGCGACCACGTAGGCGATGACCTCGTCGCGGCGGTCGTCGGCGAAGTCGATGTCGATGTCCGGCATCGAGATCCGGTCGGGATTGAGGAATCGCTCGAAGATCAGGTCGTACTTGAGCGGGTCGAGCGCCGTGACGTCGAGGCTGTAGCAGACGATGCTGCCGGCCGCGGATCCGCGGCCGGGTCCGACCAGGATCCCGTTCTCCTTAGCGAACCGGACAAAGTCCCAGACCACCAGGAAATACGTGGTGAAGCCCATCTCCCGGATCACGCGAAGCTCGTAGGCCAGGCGTTCGCCCACCGCGCCGTCCGTGTGGCCGTACCGCTGCCGGGCCCCTGCCAAGCACAGGTGTTCCAGGTAGCCATCGGCGTCGAAACCGTCTGGCACGTCGAAGTGCGGCAAGTGGTAGCCGGTGAAGCCAAGGTCGAGATGACACATCTCGGCGATGGCGATGGTGTTCGAGAGCGCCTCCGGCAACTCGCCGAACACCCGGGCCATCTCGTCGGCACTCTTCAGATAGAATTGGTCGCTGTCGGTCTTGAGCCGCTTCGGGTCACTGAGCGTCGTATTGGTCTGGACGCAGATGAGCAGGTCCTGGGCCGGGGAATCGTCCTGGACACAATAGTGGACATCGTTGGTCGCGACCAGCGGGAGGTCCATCGCCCGGGCCAGGGTGATCAATTCGCGGTTCGTCTCGACCTGCTCGCGCAGGCCGTGGTCCTGGATCTCGATGAAGAAGCGGCCCGGGGCGAAGATCTCGGCCAGTCTCCCGGCGTTCTGGCGGGCCTTCGCGGGTTGACCGTGCAAGAAGTGGTTGGCGACCGGCCCGCCCAGGCAGGCCGACGTGCCGATCAGGCCCTCGGAGTGGGTCGCCAGCATGTCGAAGTCGATCCGAGGTCGGTAGTAATACCCCTCCAGGTTCGACCGGGTCGCGAGCGAGAGTAGGTTCCGATACCCGACCTCGTTCTCGGCCAGCAGCAGCAGGTGATATGACTTCCTTTCCCGCTTCGCGACGGGACCCTCGGAGAGATACGCCTCCATCCCGATGATCGGGTGGAGTCCTGCCTTGGTGGCCGCCTTATAGAAGTCCATCGCCGCGTACATGACCCCGTGGTCGGTGACGGCGAGGTGGTGCAGCCCCGACGACTTGGCCTGGTCGATGTACTCCGGGATGCGACCCATCCCGTCCAGCAGTGAATATTCGGTGTGGAGGTGTAGGTGGGCGAATTCGTTCACGTCGGTGTCCCCTCGTCGATCGCATTTCCACCAGGCGTTCGTCACGCGGCATCCCGATGCCCATCACGTGAGTCGGAGGCTTGGCGGAGCGTGAGCGCACTTTCGGAGCGCCACGGTGACCTCGCCGACTTGACCAGCCTACGATGTACGTACACCAGGTCATCCTAGCACGATCGTTCGCCGGCCCGATGCCGCCGCCACAGAACGTCTTCCGCCAAAGCCAATCCGATCCCGCTCTCGACCCGTCCCCCACCGCCCCTACCCCGTCAGATCCCCCATCCCGACTCGCGACATCACTCCCCGTCCGCCCTGTCTCCCAGATCACGCGAAGGTTCGTCCGAAGGGACACGCATTGGGTGTCGACCTGGTCAACCTCCCAACGACGGGGGTTCGAGTCGCCGAGAGGGACCTTCGACCGCGGGGGCGACCGGCATCGGGGTCAGTTCGATCAGGTCCGGGGCCGGTCGGAGGCTGAAACGGCAAAACGTGCGTGCGAGCAACGGGACGAAGCGGCCACCGAAAAGATGAGATCCGAACTGCCTGCCCGTACGTTACCAGTGGCCCGAGCGACCATGTCGCCGTCGCCGTCTGAGCGCAGGACCAAGCGATCATCGGGTCGCCACACGATCGAGACATTTTGGATGCATCCAATGTCGTCCCTCACGGAGAACCTTTGGGCCGGACAGTCATTTCACGAGAATCCCCAACCGCCCATGCCAGATTCAAGGGGCCCCGGCGGCTCGCTCCCCTCTGAACGACCGCCACGACCCAGGCTCTCACGGTCCATGACCAGTCGGGCGGACAAAGCGCTCGGTTCAGGGATATGTCGCCTAGCCCGGCTAGCGCCGCGGGGTGGTCTTCCTCCGGGCAGTCAACGGCCGGGATCTCACGCCCGACTTCCGGTCCACTCGAGCAGCGATGCGAACGGCTCTGGACGGTTCGGCCGCCAGTCCCGCGCCGGCGAGGCATCGCGGGAGCGGTTCCGCCTCGCGGTCCGGGAGGCGAGAAATCCGTTGCGGCCGACGCGGAGGGTACGGGGGTTCCCACCCGTGGCAGAACGGGCTCGTTGATCCGGGCCGCACGTCTCTCCCTACGCGGCGACGTGCGGGTAACGCGGGCTGATGCGGGGACGCTCGGGGGCGATCATCTGGACCTGGGCCGAGAGCAGGCGCAGTTGTTCCCGGATCATCTGGCGCAGCTCCGACGGCAGCCGGTCGTCCTGGAGTAGACCGAGGACGGCCGAGACCTCGGGCTCCTCGGTCAGGAGGCTGGTCAGCTCCCGCGGCAAGAATCCGGCGGCAGCCAGCAATTCGTCCTCCGACCCGCCGTCCACGCCCAGCGCCTTCGCCAGCTGCTCGACCGCTTCGCGCGTCGGCGTCCGCGACCCGCTCTCCAACCGGCTGACATAGCTGTGATCAAAACCAGCCCGCTCCGCCAACTTGCTCTGCGAGACGGCTGCCTGCTCCCGCAGCCCCTTGAGCACCGTCGCGAACCGGGTCCTGCCCTCGAACGAGATGGTCACCGCACCCTCCTTTTGCCTGATGGTCAATCCCGTCATTGACCGTATACGTACGGTACCACGCGATTGCCTAGCGGTCAATAGCATTCCGCCACTTGTCCCGGTGTCCCCAGCACATGTCGTAGCCAGGTCCCGTGACGACGCGATGGTGCGCGAAAAGACACCGTGGTGGAGGACTGTCGTTTTGGCGAAACGGAGGTGGCGAAGCTGTCATTACTGACGCTGGAGTTCGATTCCGACGGTTGCCCGCAATGGTCTTGTGGGTATGGTCGTGCCCGTGGCGGCCCTCAGACCGTCTCCCGGTGACCCACCTCATCGGTTGGTACTGTCGATTCAGAGCAGTATGGTCGCCGTGTCCCCGAAGGCGCCGCGCCGTCGCCGTGGAGAACTCGCCGCTCACGAAGACGGATGTTGATAATTCGCGTACTACCTACGCTCACCCGTGGGCCCCTCGGGGTACCGGCGTGAACCCGCCTCTGGATCGAGCGTCCTCGATCGGCCATGATCCGGCCGAGGATACCGGCGCCGAGTCATCGCGCCCGGCAAGAAGGTGAGCTCCGGTCGGCGACCTCGCGGCTCCATGAGCCGCAAAGGGTCCCGGCCCGTTCACCCGGCCCGTTAATTAGGATCACAGACCGGCGACCGCGATGCGCCGCGCGGAGCGATCCGGGCGGTCCCGAGGGCGTGGTGAACGTCGTTCTTCAGCCTTGGCCCCTCGCTTGACCAGATCCGTCCGACTCGACAGGTACGACGCGACGAGCGTCGAGTGAGGCGACGGTCAGCGAGCCACGGGAGGGGCTCCCGGAAGACCAATGAGTGGACACGCGTGGTCGCCGACGGACACACGATGGTGGGACGTCAACATCTGACTCACCGGTCACCGAATGGTCTGCCTCTCGGCAAACGGGGTTGTTCCGGTACGCCGTGACCCGTCATTACCCAAACGCCGAGTGACGCGGTCGTCAGGCAACGAGCATCGAGATCGGGAGCCAGGACCGCGGCTCCCGCGACATCCGCGTCTCGACCGAACAGCCGGGTGATCGGCGAGGTCGACGGTTCGTACGGGTCCTCGCGGGTCCGGGGGCGGGCGAGAGACCGATCACCTTTCCGCCGCGCTTGACTCCACCCTTGGCACCGGGTCCTGGTCAGAGCCGTGCTCGGGTTCTGGACCAGCGACGGCGACGACGCCAGCACGGATCACCCGGCAGGTGACCACGAGCCTCGACCGAGATGCATCGGTCGGCCATACTCGGGCCGATCACGGATCGACCGTACGGTGACCGATCGAGGGCTTCGAGTGTGAACAGCGTGATGACGACCCGGCGCCTGGCCGGAGCGCCGGTCGTGACCGACCTTCGACGGCAGATCGACGGATACTTGGCGGCGTCCGGATCGGGACGTTTCCGGCCGGTCCTGGCGACGGTGGCGATCGGACTCGACGAAGCGTCGGCGTCATACCGGGGATCGATCGAAAGGACGTTCGCCAAGGTCGGTATCGATCACCTGGCCATGGACCTACCGGGGGACTCGGACGCCGCGGCCGTCATCGCCACATTGCGGCGGCTCAACGCCGACCCCGGTGTCACCGGCATCCTCGTCTTCATGCCGCTTCCCGACCACCTGTCCTCGACGGTGGTGTTGGACACGCTCGACCCGCTCAAGGACGTGGACGGCATCACACCGGTGAGCCAGGGCAGGCTTCGCCTGGGCCTACCGTCCCTCCAACCGAGTTGCCCGTTGGGTGGCATCGAACTCTTGACCCACTACGAGTTCGACATCGCCGGTGCGGCCGCCGTCGTCGTCGGCCGGAGTCCGGTCGTCGGAGGTCCCCTCGCGACGATGTTGACCCACCGTCACGCCACCGTCACCATCGTCCATCGCCAAACCCGAGACGTCGGAGCCCTGACTCGCGACGCCGACCTGGTGTGCCTGGCCGCCGGAAGTCCCGCGCTCCTGACCCGGGAGATGGTCCGTGCCGGCGTCGTCGTCGTGGACTTTGGGACCACGATGGACGAGGGGTCGATTCGCGGCGACGCCGACCACGATGGGTTGGCCGGGCACATCGCTGGTCTCTCGCCGGTCCCCGGTGGGACAGGGCCCGTCACCGCCTACACCCTGGCTCGCAACGTCTGCTTCGCCCGGATCGCCCAATTGGCTGGCAGCCTAGACGCCACGCCCAATCCGGATCGATCCTACGGCGCGGCCGTAGGAGCCGCCAACGACGTGGGCGACCGGTGAGCCACTTTCGGCCCCATCTCCACCGGACCGCCCGGCGGGCCTTCCCTTCGGCAGCGGGTATCCCGTCACGACTGTTCCGCCTCCTTGGTGCCGCGGTCAAACCCCGCCCCTGGAGCGGGAGGGCCACCGGAGAGACGCGACGGTGGTGTCGCCTTCGATCGACCGCACGCACCCCTGGATCGTCGGTCGAACGATTCGCGTCGACGTGCCGGTTGGTCGCCGAGCGCACCTCGCGTCACCGGATATACGCTCCGACGGGTCGTCCCGGCGTGGACGATGCTTCCACCATCGTGCTACCATATTCGTGTCGGTGGGGTATCGTCTAACGGTAGGACGCCTGCCTCTGGAGCAGGTAGTTGGGGTTCGAATCCCTGTACCCCAGCCCATCGCGGGACATGCTGACGAACGATCAACGGGAGCGGGCGAATGTGCCCGCTCCCGTTCGGCATTTCTCGTCATGATGACGCTGATCGGTGTCAGCTCCTGTCATTCCCGTCGCTCGAAGCACGATACGAACAGCGGGAAGTCACCTGATCTGCCGACGGTGCGTTTCACGAGATCTGTCGGTAAACATGGGTGAACCCCGTGAACTGACGGTTCTGGCGATGCAGGAACCGGCAAGGGGGGCATGCGGTGCCGCATCCGTCTGCCCACTATCCTATCCCTCTCGCCTTCAACTCGGGAGGACACATCGCGAGACGGCAGGAGCGGAGGATGAACCGCGGATCCTAGCACCTTGGCGGGTGTCCCTATCGGGTGACCGATCAACGGCCTACGATCGATCGATGGTCCCGGTTGTACCGGTGAAGGAGACGCCTTCGTCATCGCCCTTCGTCTCGAACCACCCCAACCCGGCGAGGACGGGGGTCTCCAGGCGGTGTCGCTCGGTCGAAGTGACGATCAATTGGCACCCGAGTTCGCCGACCCCCGCGATGAGCTGCCCGACGTGGCGCTCGTCGAGTTCCGAGAACACGTCGTCGAGGAGCATCACCGGCGGCTGGCCGGTGACTTCCCGGATCGCGGTGGCTTCGCCGAGCTTGATCGCCACGACGACCAGGCGCTGCTGGCCGCGGGAGCCGAACTGCCCGACCGGATGGCCGTCGACCTCCATCGACACGTCGTCGCGCTGGGGACCGACGGTCGTCACCCCGCGCCGGATGTCCTCGGCACGGGTCGCCTCCAGCGTCTCGACCCAATCCCGGGCCAGGACCTGTTCGAGGTCCCCGACTCGCGATCCACCGTCCAGGTGATCGAGCGCGGTGCTGACCAGGCTGCTCTGGTACGAGACGAGGAGCGTCCCCCGCGACAGGGTCCGGAATCGTTCTCCGGCCAAGGCGTTCAGCCGCCGGGTCATGATCGCCCGCCGCGCCACCAGGCAGACCCCGACCTCGACCAGTTCCCGGTCCCAGAACGCGAGTTGGGCGACGGTCGAGTCCGCGTGGGGCGCCGCCCTCTCCTTGCTCAATGTGCGCAAGAGCCCGTTCCGCTGGCTCAAGATTCGGCCGTACCGCGTCAGGGCCAAAAGGTAGCGACGGTCGGTCTGGGACAGGACGATGTCGAGATACCGGCGCCGGTTGGCCGGGCTGCCCGCCGCCAGCGACACGTCCTCAGGCGAGAAGCTGACGGCCGTCAGGATGCCGACCGCGTCCACCACCCGGCGCGGCTGGCCATCGATCACCACCCGCTTCTTGAGCCCGGGCGAGGCCGGGTCCGCCTCGAGGCTGACCTCGATCGTCACCTGACCGTCCCCGAGGTCCACCGAGCCGACGATGCGGGCAAAGGGCGGCAGCCCGTAGTCTTCGCCGCTTCCCCACCGGATCGCGTCGCGATCGCTGCTCGCCCGCGTGCTCCGCAGGGTCGCCAGCATCATCACCGCCTCGAGCAGGCTGGATTTGCCAGAGGCGTTCGGTCCCACGACTCGCAGGCCCGCCGGGGGCACGTCGACCGTCAGGGACGGGTACAGGCGAAACTGCTCCAGCTCGACGCGGGTCAGTCGCATCAGCGCCGCATGATCAGGACCCGATGACCATCGGCATGATGACGTGGTCGTAGTGGTCGTCCCCGACCACCTTGACGACCCCGGCCTGGTTCGAACCGTTCATCCCCAGGAAGACCTGCCCTTGCTTCAGAACGGCCAACACGTCGGCCAGGTAGCGGGCGTTGAAGGCGATCTCGGCTCGCTTCCCCGTGATCGAGGCATCGACGAAGCTCTGCGACGTGCCCCGCTCGGCCGCGTTGGCCGAGACCTCGATGGTGCCGGGCTCGAGGTCGTCGTCACCCGGGTGAATCGTGAGGCGAACCACGTCGTTGTTGTCCCGGGCGAAGTAGCCCGCCCGCCGCACGGCGTTCGAGAAGGGCTCCCTGCCGACCTCGACCGATGTCTCGAACTCGCGCGGCACGATCTGCATCACGTCCGGGAAGGTGCCGTCGATCAGGCGGGAGAGGACCTCGGTCTGGCCGACCCGGAAGACGAGCTGGCTACGGGCCGGGGTGATCGCCAGGCGGACCGGATCGGTCTGGTCGCCGATGATCCGCGCCACCTCGCGCAGCGCCCTCGCCGGGACGATCGTCGAGCGCGTCTCCTCGACCGTCGACGACAAGGCGACCGTGCGGACCGCCATCCGGAATCCGTCGGCGGCCGCCATCATCAGCCGCGCGCCGTCGAAGCGCATCAGCATCCCGGCCAGCACGGGCCGGCTGTCATCGGCGGCCGCGGCCAACTCGACGAGCGCGATCGCCTCCCGCAGCTGCTGCGCGTCCAGTTCGGCGGTGAAGGTCGCCCCCTCGTCGTCGAGGCTGGGGATCTCGGGGAAATCGTCGGCGTCGATGCCGTTGATGTTGGCCGAGTCCCGGCCACTCTTGATCGCCAGCACCGGCTTGGCCGGCTGCATCGACAACTGGACCTGGCCAGGTGGCAGGGTATTGACGAACTCTCCCACCAGCCGGGCATCGACGGTGGTCCGCCCCTCCTCCTGGATGGCGGCGTCGATCCAGGTCGTGATGCCGATCTCCATGTTGGTGGCTGAGAGGCGGAGCCGGCCACCGTCGGTCGAGACCAGGACATTGCTGAGGACGGGCAGCGACGACTTGGACGCCACGGCTCGCTGGACCTGGCCGAGCCCACGCTGGAGATGTTCCTGGAGGCATGAGACGTTCACGGTCGCGCTCCTGATAAGGTGTCCGTACACCACGGGGCCGAGAGTATAGCACAGGGGCAAGACATGACCGCTGGCGGGAGTTCACCATCCCGCGAACACGGTCCAAATGATCACCAGATCCGACCGTGTTGCCTCGTTGACAAACCGCCGGGTACCGTCTATCATACGTCTAGAACAAACGTTCTATGCGAGGAGAGCCCCGATGGAATCCGTGTCCACCTTCGAGCCCAGTCGCCACCTGACGCGGGTGAACAACGCCGATTATCTGGAGGTGAAGTGGCGCCTGGTCTGGCTCCGTGATCTTCATCCCGACGCCCACATCGACACCGACATGGTCTCCCTGACGGACCGGGTCGCGGTGTTCCGGGCCCGGGTGACCCTGCCCGACGGCGGCTCGGCCACCGGTTGGGGCAGTGAGAGCCCGTCCGACTTCCGGGATTACATCGAGAAGGCGGAGACCAAGGCGATTGGCCGGGCCCTGGCCGCGCTCGGCTTCGGCACCCAATTCTGTCCGGACTTCGACTTCGGCGCGGACGCCGGCCGGGTGGTGGATGCCCCGATCGACCTCGCCTCGACCAGGGGCCGTCAGGAAGTCGCCCGCCGCCAGGCCGGCGAGGCCGCCGTGGCCCGGATCGACGACGAGGCTACCCCCCGCCAGCGGAAGTTCATCGAGGCGATCGCCCGTGAGGCCAAGATGGACCCCGCGGTGCTGTCCGCCGAGGCCGACGCCGCGTTTGGCGGCACGCTGGACCGAATGAGCCGCCGTGACGCCTCCGCGCTGATCGAGCGACTCCAGGCCCGGGACCGGGCCACTCGCTCCGACCTGGCGTCCTGACCGTCGACCACCTCCCCTCGTGGGCGGGTACCCCCGGCCACGAGGGACCGATCACGGAGGATCACGTACCCATGGATCACCCCATCGAAGATCCGCGTCACGTCCTCGTCCGCCGCCTCGACGACGGCTATGACCGCATCGAGCACGCGATGATCCGAGGCCAGGACGTCGCGGCCTGGGAATCGTTCTGGCTCGGCCTCCTCGCCGAATACGAGACGGTCTGCGATCACCTGGCACCGCCCGAGCGGGCCGAGGCGGCATGACGAAGGCGGCGGTCGTGATGACCGCCGCCTTCGTCGATGTCCACGCCTCCGTGTATCGACCATGTGGGAGGGGATGTCCTACGTTCCGGCTTCGGTCACCGTGACCCGGTCGAGGGTGACGGATTCGGTGGGGGTCGAGTTCTCGCCGCTGCCCCCCCGGCGGGTCGGGGTGGCCGCGATGGCGTCGACCGCGTCCAGGCCGTCGGTGACCTGGCCAAAGATGGTGTAGTTCTTGGGCAGGCTGTTCCGCAAATCGCCCAGCACCACGAAGAACTGGCTGCCGTTCGTGTTCGGACCGGCATTGGCCATTGCCAGGGTGCCCTTGAGGTAGTCCCGGGTGACCGGCTCGTCATTGAACTTGTAACCGGGCCCGCCCGAACCCGTGCCGGTCGGGTCACCGCCCTGGATCACGAAGCCCTTCACGATGCGGTGGAATGGCGTCCCGTCGAAATATCCCTCGCGGGCCAGCGAGACGAAGTTATTGACCGTCAGCGGCGCGTCGGCGGGGTACAACTCCGCCATAAATGTGCCCTTGTTGGTTTCGAAGGTCACGGTGTACGACCCGGTCTCATTGATTGCCATGTCGAACGGCTTGGCCCATTGCTTTCCTCGTGCCATCTGTCCTCAATCCTCTCGGTCGAGCCGGTCGCGCTGACCGGTCGCATACGCTTGCTATCAGATAACGTTCTCACCCTGCCAACCATGGCAGGACGACTCACGCCGCCGGGGTGCCCGCAATGGCCGTACCCTCGGTGATGGTGACGCGCACCAACTGGACCGGCTCGACCGGCACCGACATCTCCCCACGTTCGTTCGCCCGGACCGGCGTTTGGCCCAGCGCCTGCAGGACGTCCTGACCGGCTATTACCTGGCCGAAGAGGTTGTAGTTCTTCGGTAGCCGGGTCGTCAGATCCGCTAGGATCAGAAAGAACTGGCTACCGTTCGTGTTCGGTCCCGAGTTGGCCATCGCCACCGCCCCGGGGAGGTATTCACCCTGGGCCACCTCGTCGGGGAAACGGTACCCCGGCCCACCCCCGCCGGTGCCCGTCGGATCGCCAGCCTGGACGACAAATCCAGCGATGATCCGGTGGCTCGGTGTCCCGTCGTAATACCCGGCCCGGGCCAGGCAGACGAAGTTGTTCACGGTGATCGGCGCGATGTCGGGCAGGAGTTCGACCGTGATAGCGCCGGAGGACGTCTCGATCAAGGCGGTGTAGGTCTGGGCCGGATCGATCGTCATCGCCGGGGCGACGCTCCACTGCGACGCGTTCCCCTCCGCGTCCCGGGCGATCACCTGCTCGTCCGTCCAGCAGCCGCCGGCGCTCGTCCCCCCGCTCGCCACCGTGGAGGTTGCCGCGTCCTCCTCGTCCCCACCGCACCCTGCCAGCAGGCCGACGACCATCGCCAGCGTCAACGTCCTCAGCGCCCGCTTCATCGTCCGGCCCCCACCCCTGCCAAGCCCAACACGGCGGCATTGGCCGCCATCGCCGCCACGACGAACCGGACGTGGTCGTCGAAGTCGATCCCCAACTCTTCCGCGCCCCGCGTCAGGGCTTCCCGGTGGATGCCGGCCGCGAACCGCTTGTCCTTCATCTTCTTCTTGACCGACTCCGGCGTCACCTCGACCACCGCCCGGGAGGGCCGGACCAGCGCCACCGCGCTGACGAACCCAGTCAATTCATCGACGGCGTAGAGGGTTTTCTCCAGCGGCGTCTCGCGGGGCACGTCGAGGTAGTCGGCGTGGGAGCGGATCGCCCGCAGCACCCACTCCGGATACCCCCGCTCGACCAGGATCGGGATGCCCGCCTCGGGGTGCAGGTCATCGGTCGGGTGCATCTCGTAGTCGAAGTCGTGGACCAGCCCGACCAGGCCCCAGGCGTCCTCGTCGACGCCGCCGGCGCGTGCATAGGCGCGCATCGCCGTCTCGACGGCCAGGCAATGGCGCCGGAGGCTCTCGCTCTGGACATGCTCGGTGACGAGGGCCCAAGCGGCCTCGCGGTCCGGATAGTCGGTCGTCGCCATCGTGTCTCGCTCTCCTTCATCCGGTGTCGGACTCGTCCGCACGTCGCGCCCCTCCACGTCATCGGTCGCCGCCGGGACTCCCCGTCAGACGATCAGCATCGCGTCCCCGAACGATAGGAACCGGTAGCGGTGGTCGATCGCGTGGCGGTAGGCGGCCCGCGTCGCCTCGACCGACGCGAACGCGCTGACCATCACCATCAGGGTCGTGCGGGGAACGTGAAAATTGGTCATCAGCGCATCGACCACGGCCCAGCCGTGGCCGGGCCGGATGAACAAGTCAGTCCAACCCGCGGCGTCTCCGGTGCCACAATCCGCGAACATCTCCGCCCCCAGGCTTTCCAACGACCGGGCGCTGGTCGTCCCCACGGCCACCACCCGGCCGCCGGCCGCCTTGGTCTGGGCGATCGCGGCGCGGGTCGCCGCGGGGACGTGGACATACTCGCGGTGCATCCGATGCTCGCCCAAGCGCTCGACCGTCGGCGTACGAAACGTATCGAGACCGACGTGCAGCGTCAACTCGGCCCAACCGACTCGCGCTCCCGCCAACCGCTCGCGCAGGGCCGAGGTCACGTGGAGACCGGCGGTCGGCGCGGCGACCGAGCCATCCACGGAGGCGAAGGTCGTCTGGTATCGCCCTGGCTCCCCCGGCTCGGTCTGGATGTAGGGCGGCAGCGGCAACGATCCAAACCGGGACAACCCGTCGCCATCCAGGTCGGCCGAGGAGACCGTGATGGCCCCGTCGCCCAGGCTCTCCTCCACGGTGACGACGGCCACTGGCCGGTCCTTACCGGACCCGGCCGGGTCCCTCGCCACGACCTCGATCACGGTGCCCGGCCGAAGTTTCTTCGCTGGCCTGGCGAGCGCATGCCAGGTGGAGCCCTGCCGGTGGAGCAGCAACACTTCCACCTCCCCGCCGGTATCTCGCTTCCGGCCCCGAAGGCGGGCCGGCAGCACGCGCGTGTTGTTGACCACCAAGAGGTCTCCCGCGCGGAGCCAGCCGGGCAAGTCGGCGACGACGCTGTCGGTTAGGGTCCCCGCGGCCCGGTCCATGACCAGCAAGCGGGCCACGTCGCGCGGCTCGGCCGGCGTCTGGGCGATCAACTCGGGAGGCAAGTCATAATCGTATGTCGCGAACTCGTCCAATATCACGCTTCAGGCCCCACCGCCGCCGGCGCGAGGATCGGCCAGGTCTCCCAACTGCATTTGGCGCGACGCCGGACCCGATCGCCCATCGATGCCCAGGTGTTCATAGGCCCGGGCCGTCGCGATCCGTCCCCTGGGGGTCCGCTGCAGGAAGCCGAGTTGGATCAGGTAGGGCTCGTAGACATCCATGATCGTGTCGGTCTCCTCGCTCGTCGCTGCGGCCAGGGTGTCGATACCGACCGGCCCACCATCGAACTTCTCGACGATCGCCGAGAGGATGCGGCGGTCCGTGGCGTCCAGGCCGAGCGGGTCGACGTCCAACATCGCCAGCGCCTGATCCGCCAGCTCGGCGGTGATAGACCCCGTCCCCCGGACCTCGGCGTAGTCCCGGACCCGCTTCAGGAGCCGGTTCGCCACCCGCGGCGTGCCGCGAGAGCGCCGGGCGATGGCGAGGGCGCCCTCCTCGTCCAACGGGACTCCGAGGATCACGGCCGAGCGGACGATGATCTCCCGCATCGCCGCCGGGTCGTAGAACTCCAGGCGCAGTACGGTACCGAACCGGTCCCGGAGCGGGCCGGACAGCAAGGCCAGCCGGGTAGTCGCCCCGGCCAGGGTGAACCGGGGCAGATTAATCCGCATCGTCCGGGCGGCCGGTCCCTTGCCGATCACGATGTCGACCGCGCTGTCCTCCATCGCCGGATAGAGAACCTCCTCGACGGCCCGGTTCAACCGGTGGATCTCGTCGATGAACAGGACATCGCCAGGTTGTAGGTTGGTCAGGATCGAGACCAGGTCGCCGGCCCGCTCGATGGCCGGACCGGAGGTGATCCGGAGGCTGACGCCCATCTCGGCGGCGACGATCGAGGCCAGGGTCGTCTTTCCCAGGCCCGGGGGGCCGTAGAGGAGGACATGGTCGAGCGGTTCGCCGCGTGCCTTCGCCGCCCGGATGAAGATGTCGAGGCTCGCCTTGGCCCGGTCCTGCCCGATGTACTCGGCGAGGCGACGGGGCCGCAGGCTCTTCTCGGCGACCTCCTCTTCCGTCGTCCGAGGACGCGCCGAAACCACGCGTTCGGACGCGGGAGCATCGCCCGGAGGGCCGGGCCGGGAGCCGCGTGATCTGTCCATGCGTCCAGTGTACCAGCCCCCCGAACAGGCGTTCGACTAATCGTGGCCGTCAGGCGTCCTCGACCAGCATGTTCGGGATGCCGTCCTCGATCGGGTACGTCCGCCCGCATTGGAGACACGTCAATTCCGCCCCATCGAGCCGCAGATCGGCCTTATCGACCGGACAGACCAGAATCGCCAGCAGCGCTGGGTCGAGCGGCTCCCCGCCCGTGACCCCGTCGTTGGATTCCGTGGACCCCTGCTCGGCCGCATCGCTTCCCATCGTGGTGCCTCCTTGATGATGTCCCGGCGGTGCGAGTTCCGTCGCCGCGCGCGCCAGACGTCTCTCGATCCTCCTGCCCGGATGGCGCCAGTGCCAGCCCCACCTGTTGTCAACGCCTTCGGATCGTCAGGCCGCGACCGGGCTGGCGACCGGCGTGCCGAGCAACGCGGCCAGTCGTCCCCTGGCCTGCTCGGCGGTGAAGGAGTCTCCGCCTTCGGTCAGCGCCGCCTGGTACGCCGAGATCGCCTCGTCGAGTCGTGCGGGCGCCGCCGACTCCGCCAACCGGCCGAGTTCGAGGTGCGCCATCGCCCGGTCGACTCCGGGTGGGGCGATCTCGACGACCCGCTGGAACTGCAGCCGGGCATCGGCCGGGCGCTCGTTCGACGCGAGTTGCCGCCCGAAATTGAGCCGGACGGCGATGTCGTTCGGGTTGCGCGCCAGTGATTCCTCGTACCATCGGGTCGCTTCCGAGATCTGGCCATCGTTTGCGAGGAGGCTGGCGAGCAGTCCCATCGCCCCGGTGTCGTCCGGGTCGGCCGCCAGGCGATCCCGCTGTTCTTGGATCAGTCCGTCGAGCTGGTCCGCGTCATTCTCGACGATGTCATCTGAACGGCCCCGGGCCGCGTCGAAGACCACCGTGCCGAGGGTACTCGCGACCAGCGTGAAGACGATCAGGAAGGCGAACGCCCCCGCCGCCAATTGGCTCGGCTTGAGCCGAAGCAATCGCTTGATGAATGTTGGCTGCATCGGCGCGAGCTGCCGGCGGACCGGTTGCGGCGATCGGGGTTTGGGCCGCTGTCGAGAACTCACGTCACCTCCACACGGTGCCCACGCGTCGTGACCGGGATAGCCGGCAGGACGACGCGGCGAGGCATCGGAAACGGACCCCCGCAAGAAGGAAACAGTAGCATAAGCTCCCCGGTCCTCCTCCGCTCTCGTGCCCCCGGTCGGCCTCCGGCTGGCAGAACGAGACCATCGTCCTATCCAACTGTTTCGGCGCGACGAACCGTGCTCGGTTCCGCCCGGGATACCGCGATCAGAGCGTCCATGTGGGCGTCGCCCGCGCATTCGCACTGGCGACGCCCACGGCACCAAGGGCGCATTCATTGTCCAGTCACTCACGTTGCCGGGCCGGATGGGCCATGGTAGAATGGCGTCGTTCCAGCGGCGGGTCATCGTCCTCGGCCGGCCTAGCTCAGTTGGTAGAGCAGCTGTTTCGTAAACAGCAGGTCGTCGGTTCGAGTCCGACGGTCGGCTCCCAGCCGCCGGGACGACATCCGAATAGGCCGGAGTGGCGAAAAGGCAGACGCGCTACGTTCAGGGCGTAGTGGGGGTAACCCCGTGGGAGTTCAAATCTCCCCTTCGGCACCCCGCTCAGGGATCGTCGCCCCAATGGGCCCGATCGGTGCCCATCGCGATCGCGGTGGGCATCTGGCTGGAAAGCGGGTACATTGACAATCGAGGGCGGTGGGGACGCGCGGTCGCTGGCTCGCTTCGGTGGGTCAGAGGAAAGTCCGGGCCGCACAGAGCGAGGGTGCCCGGTGAAAGCCGGGGAGGTGTCCCGCGAGGGGCATCGACAGTCCAGATCGGCGCGCGAGAGCGCGAGAGCAACAGCAACCAATGCCGGCGGCCCCCGGGCCGACCGGACTGAAAAGGGCAATCCTCCCCGCGGCAATCTCCGAATCGGCCGTTATCAGGTTGCTCGCCGAGGCCGGAAGTCGAGAGCCGTCACACAGGCGACGAGTGACCGGTCCCCCCGGGGACCGAGAGAGATGATCGCGACAACAGAACCCGGCTTACCAATCCCCATCGCCCTCACCAAATCCCATCCAGCGCGCCACCGCGCATGGTGCCTTTAGCTCAATCGGCAGAGCGCCGGTCTGTGGATCCGGAGGTCACGGGTTCGATCCCCGTAAGGCACCCCACCGAAAAGCCCATGGATATGGGCAAAACGACGCCCGGCGAGGGATTCCCGCCGGGCGTCGTCGCGTTCTGACCGCATCTTTGACCGCATAAGTCCCCAGGGCTACCCCGCGAGGGCCCGTTCCATGGCGTCCGCCGCCGCGTCGAACGCCTCGGGAAACAGGTGCCCGTAGATGTCGGCCGTCGTGCTGAGCAGGCTATGGCCTAACACTTCCTGCACCACCTTCATCGGCACCCCCTCGGCCAGCATCAGTGACGCGGCCGTGTGCCGGGTGACGTGGAACTTCCGGCGTGGCTGGCCGTGGGCGGCGAGGATGCGATGCCATGACCGGGACACGTTCCGGGCGTCGAGCGGCGTGCCGACCTTCGAGGTGAACACGAAGCCGGCCTCCTTCCAGCGCGGGCCGGCGACCATCCGCTCTTCCAGCTGGCGGACGCGGTGGGCGCGCAGGTCGGCCACCAGGAACGGCGGCAGGGTCACAGTGCGGCGACTCTTGGCCGACTTGGGTTC